>CAILAO010000121.1 GCA_903832105.1 uncultured Pseudomonadota bacterium
ACGGTTGATACCTATGGCCGTGCTACGTCAGGAACTTCAATTGCGGCAGGTGATCTGCCAAGTAGTATTGATGCTGCTAAAATAGGCGGTGGCGCTGTCAGTAGTACGGAATTTGGTTATCTTGATGGCGTCACGTCAGCCATTCAAACTCAACTTAGTGGGCAAGTCGCCGGGCCAGCTTCAGCTACCGACAATGCTATTGCTCGATTTGATGGTACTACTGGGAAGCTTGTGCAGAATTCGAGTGTTGTTATTGATGATTCCGGTAACGTAGGCATTGGGACAGCAAGTCCTGTCCAAGCACTCGACGTTAATGGCCTAGTACGGCTTTCTGGGACTGGCTATCGTTATATTGAAACCACTTCTCAACACTTGGCCTTCAGCAAAAAATCTGGAGGTTACTCTTATTACTTTCGCAAATCAGATGACGGTTCTCTCGGCGGCGCGAATTTGACGGATCTCATGCGAATTGATGATGGTGGTAATGTGCTCGTGCCAGGCGGCGATGTTGGAGTAGGCACTTCTTACCCAACATCACACAACGGGAACGTCGGCCGGGTACTCGAAGTTTCAGCTGCTACAGGAAATTCGTTCGTCGTGTTATCAAATAACTGGGGCAGCGGATCAAATGGCGGCAGTGGCCTGGAAGTCAGCTCAACAGCTAGCTTATCTGGTGGAGATGTGCGTTTTGGGCAGATCAGTTGGACACGAAACGCAGATGTCACAAGTGGAAGACTTAGCACCTCTGCTCACATCTATACAAATAATGACGGGACTTTGAAAGAGGGTGTGACTGTGACACCAACTGGCAACGTTGGTGTTGGCACCACGTCGCCAGCAAGTCAGGTTGAAATCTATGGGACCAATTCTTCCTTTCCTGGAAGGAATATCCGGGTCACTCAGGTCAGTGCTGACAATCAAGGTGCTTGGACGATCTATAAAAAAGCCCGTGGCGCCTCAACTGCGATTGCCAATAACGACTACGTTGGCGGAATACAGGCATTACCTTTTGATGGTTCCTCTGATGTGAATTCTGGCTATGCTGGATTCTTGGTTAACGGCACCGTAGCCGCCGGATCGGTCCCAACTGACTTCGTCGTTTCCACAGGCAGCGTCAACTCAGGAACGGAGAGAATAAGGATCACTAGTGCTGGCAATGTCGGTATTGGGACCACCAGCCCCAATTATAAATTGGAACTAAATGGAGTATTAGGCTTTACATCTGGAGCCTCCGGTATCAACCTTGACAATGCAACCGGAGGAGCAACCGCAAGCACGAAGTATATTAATGGAGCTGGTGGCGCTTTTGGCACCAACGCATCGATGGTCTTCAATGTTCCAGCCGGCCAGGGCTTTGAGATGGCAGTAAGCAACGCTGATAAAATGTATTTGTCTTCGACAGGCGCTATGTGGATTGCTGGCGCACTGACACAAAACTCTGACATTCGATTGAAGAAAGATATCATTCCAATTGCAAATTCGCTTGAAGGGATACAAGATCTCGATGGAGTCACGTTCGACTGGAAAGATGAGAAAACGCAGGAGGAGCAGGGCCGCCAAATTGGAGTCATCGCTCAAGATGTCAAGAAACACTTTCCCGAATTAATTCGTGAGATCGACAATCCAGACCATAATAGCGCATTGAAGAGAATACTCACGGTCGATTACGGGCATCTGAGCGCAGTCGTGCTTCAGGCTGTCAAAGAACTTTATCGCCGATGGTTTGATGACAGCCAAGAAATCCATCAAGAAATTGACTTTTTGAAAGCTGAAAATAATCAATTGAAGGCTAAAGATGCTGCAAGAAGTCAGGAGATCGAATGGCTTAAACGGGAAAACGTAGGCTTAAAGGAGGCTGTTTGCCAACTTAATCCAAAAGCAAATATCTGTTACTAGACCAATGGGACGGGCACGCGGAAATAGACAAGGGTAGACAAGGGTAGACAAGGGGACGCCTCACTGATCCCGAATAAGAATGACCCGCGCTGATGCCGATTTTTTTTCTTTTTCACGGCGAAAATCCTGATTTAATAAGCTGTACAAAGCGCAGGTTTATCTTGTCCCTCGGTCGATCCCCCGGAAATCGTATCGAGTGAACTACATAGCCTATCCACGTCTCTTCGCTCGGTTTCTGATATGTCTGGTCCAAGCATTTGCTCAACTTCACCTAGTTTCGAATTTAATTCCTTCGAAACATTTTTTGTAAATTGCCCCTTCATAGCCTTTGATTGTTCAGACTTAGCTTGATCACCAGAAGCGGATTTCGAGAGAGACGATATTTTATCCATTGACGCTGTAATGGCACTCGTAATCTTTTCGGGAACCCCGGGAATTCTGGCAAATGTATTACTCACAACTAGCATATCGCGTAACAGGGCAGTCATTTGATGCGTGGGCCAGGTTTCAGAACAATCGCCCGAAATCGGCAGAATGCTGGAGACAATTCTTTCCATATTTTCAATTTGCGTGGCGAAAGTGGATAGGCTCCGATAATCGGTCACAGGCTGCTCAGTTACCTTCTTCATCCTTTTTTCCAAGTTAGACTGAGATTCCTTTCCTGTGGAGGCGTCTCCCGAATATAACAACACCGAGTGAAACGATAGCGCCTCTGTGAGGTGTGCAAATGCCCATAGAAAATGGGCCTTGTCTGTCTCTCTTCTTCGCCCGGTATATTGAGAACAACGATGTCTCGGATCCTCGGCGATTTTAACGTCATCGATCACAAACCTGCAAACGTAGGAAATCGCCATGTTAACTTTCATTAAGGTGTCAACGAGACCCCTGACTTCTTCAGCGCACTTAGGGAGCATGAGTGGAAGCTCGGGATCGGAAATATCTCTTGTTCCCATTTGTTCAAGATCGAACTTTGATAGCCCAACAACGGATCGAAGCGACGTAAGAACATCCGCTGTATCTTTCGACCCAGATGTTTTTGAGGAGTCTTGCCCACTCTTCTTTTCCTCTTCAAGCTCCATTAGCTTTTTAGCGAGATCAAAGGGACCAATGCCCGCAAGAGAAAGATAGATATATCCTATCAGCACAGATAGCTCTTCGGAATCAGGGTCGATTTCATAGGCCTTTTTTCCATATTTCAAGGCCTTATCATATTTCCCTCTATCATAAGCTGACTTGGCTAGCGTTAGAAGGCTTTCAAAGGTTTCGATATCTTTCTTGGGGGTGAGCGCGGAAAAAAGGTTAGGCATTGCGCCGCATCCTGCCAAATCAAGGATCGCCAATAAAAAGAAAAGTCTGAAAACTAAAACCTTTAATCGATTCAATCGCAAAATCCTCTCGCTAAAAAGGTCTTCCAATAAACCCCAACTTTTCCTGAACGAAATTCATCTTCTGAGTAGCTAAAGATCGAACCTTCTTGGATCCCGTGTGAATCAGATCTTTCAAGTCTGCAGGTCTCTTAAGCCAATCGTCATAGCGATCCCGCATCGGTGTAAAGGTGTCTTTTATTTTCTGCAGGAGTTCTTGCTTAGCATGCCCGTAACCATAGCCGCCTTTTCGATATTTACTTGCCATTTCCTCGACTTCATGAGGCGCAGCGATCACCTTATAAATCGCAAAAACATTGCATGTTTCAGGATTTTTAGGCTCCTCAAGAGTCTTAGCGTCGGTCACAATACTCATGACCTGCTTTTTCCACCCGCTATCGTTGTTAAAAATCGAAATGACGTTGTTTTTTGATTTTGACATTTTTTCACCGTCGATTCCGGGGACAGTTGCGACTGCATCAGAAATGAGAGGCTCTGGCACTTTAAAGATTTCGCCAAACCTATTATTGCACCGAATAGCAAAATCTCTTGTCATTTCAAGGTGTTGCTTCTGGTCCTGCCCGACAGGTACGACATCAGCATCATACAATAGGATATCAGCCGCCATGAGTAGCGGATAATTAAACACCCCCATGTTAATTTCAACACCCTTGGCCTGAGCATCTTTAAAAGAATGGGCTCGCGTCATGAACCCATACGGAGCGATGCACGAAATAATCCAAGCGAGCTCACAAGTCTCTGGAACCGCAGACTGAGAATAGAAGCAATGCTTATTTGGATCGAGACAACAGCCTAGTAAAGTCGCCGCTAACAGCAAACTTTCCTCTCCCATCATAACACCCGTCATTTCGGGCATGTTCAGTGCATGAAAGTCTGCCATAAAAAGAAACAGTTCATAATCTTTCTGCAACTCGATTGCAGGGCGTATAGCTCCGAAATAGTTCCCAAGATGCGGTAAACCCGATGGCCTGATTCCCGTTAAAACTCGCTTTTTTCCCATTTTTTTCAACTTTCCCAGATTGTGATATTGGAGCCCAAAAAACTTCACATAAGATAAAAATTTTTGCCGCTCTAAGGTGTAATTTAACATCAAGACAAAAAAAAATCTTCATGTCTTCTTCTCGAATCGGTAAGAACCTGTTAATATAGTTGAGTAAGTTAGAAATTTGACTCGGAGCATGGGATCATCCAAAACTGTGGTTCGATACTGTGGTCCGAGGCAGTGTTTTGATTTCACAATCCTTATAAGAGGAGCAGCGCATGACCCTTACTAAAGACACTCTGATTGAAATGATTCGTGACAAAGTGGGATATCCTGTGAAGGAAGCAAAGGAAATTCTCGAAATGATCCTGGAAGAAGTTAAGTTAAAACTCGAAGAGGGTCACGAAGTGAAAATTTCCGGCTTCGGGAAATGGACCGTAAAAGAGAAAAGATCAAGACCGGGACGAAACCCACACACCGGTGACAAGATTGAAATATCTGCTCGTCGTGTTGTCACGTTCCATCCATCTGACAAGCTAAGAGATTCGGTCAACGGAAGTCCCTTACCGCCTTCGTCAGGGGGAGAGG
Organism: uncultured Pseudomonadota bacterium; assembly: GCA_903832105.1. Taxonomy (GTDB): domain Bacteria; phylum Bdellovibrionota_B; class Oligoflexia; order Oligoflexales; family CAILAO01; genus CAILAO01. Next base: position 4,852 of record CAILAO010000121.1, read on the forward strand.
ACTACTAAGGGATTTTAAAAGAATTCCTTTTCATCACTGGATCATGCGTTTGCAAGATACAAAAAGGGACGCCTTACTATAAAAAAGGGACTCTGTGCTAATTTCCCTATCGGCTATAAGCTGATGGGATTGCTAATATGAAATTAGGCCAGTGCCCCTTTTTTTTGTTGTGGCGTTCTCTCTTTTCTCTTGCGGAAGTTAATACAATGTCCTTCTTAAAGAAGTGGATTTTAATCGTTCTTTTTGTTTCCTTGCCGTGCTGTGCCATTTTTTTAAGCGTTTTCCCTGTCATTAAAATCGCCTACGCAGCTTATCATCTGAAGGTTCCAAATTTTTCCTCTGAAAATTCTGGCGCCACCCTTTTAACGCATGAAACAAAGAGAAGGATTCAAAGACATTTTTTAGATTATGACTACTATATTCCATTAGAAGACATTGTTTTCCTTGATCCGAACGGCACTTCAGATGATAATACGACGTTACTCACGAAAATGGCATGCGGCCAGGGCGGTCAACTCGCTATTTGGTTACCGCTGAAGGTTCGATTACCGTTGTTTGGAAACTGGATTATTGAATGGTGTTGGGTTCCCGAGAAATAGATAAAAATTCGTACGCGCAACCTTATTGTCAAAGGATGACTCAGGGTACGTCCGATGAGAGTCCTCTTTCTCGCACTCTTTCTCATCTCGATCAAAACCCCACACAAGTCTCCATCAACCAGTTACTAGAAGTCATTGTCAATTGGGCTGAAAACGTCTTCGGAAGTGCTGAGTTTATTAAAGGACGAGAAGAATTTCAAAATTTCTTTGGGAACGTGTTCCATGATGATCCTTTTTTTGAGACGCGGATGCAATATTTTTTGCATTATTTCATTTTTGAACATTCTCCATCGCATCGCAGTCTGACGGAAGATGCCCCCCTAGATTCCGATAATTTTGTTGGAGTGCCAAACTTCCCATTCACAAGGAAGTCATCTTGTTTGCCAGATACTCCGTATGCTTTATTCATGAAAATTCTGACCTGTCAGCGTTTAAACATTTCTCCGGAACTCTTCTCGCACTTTGCAAGACTTTGGTATTCAAGGCACTCAATCTTTCAAGTCACCGCGACAAAAAACCATCATGCCTGCATAGTCGATATGTTAACGGACAAAAATCTCGATGTCGTCGCAAATGAAAATGAAAACCTAGTAGGCCTCGCAAAGAAAGATATTTTTCAAGGGTTCATTTTTCCATCGTTACATGCCAATGTTCTTTTAAGAGGTCTTATTTTTCACCCAAAACGTTCAGCTCCGACTATCAAAAGGCTCCTGAAAAAGGAAAAAGGATCAAGATTCTATTCGGAAGGTAAACTACTTGGGCAACTCGCCTATAAGC
>CAILAO010000122.1 GCA_903832105.1 uncultured Pseudomonadota bacterium
GTCTTTTTTGATGCTTCGGTGCGTTTCAGTTTGCACTGGCTCCTTTCTTTTATCCCCCCAATAATTTATGGATGAGTTAAAAAATGAGATTTCTTCAGCCTTTCCCACGGTCGATAGAAAAGACGCCAGCAAAATTAAGTTTATTGTTATGTTACGCAAGGTCTTTAACCTCCCTAATGTCAACTTGCCCAAGGGTGGCAGATTCGAGAAAAGACCTCTTGAGACTTCTTTTGAGGTGACCCCTTTCAGCTCCTCTAAGATGGTGAATAACTTCTTCACTCTTCATTATTTCAAGAATGGGGACTCTTCCAATAAATCCATTTCGACAATATTCGCAGCTTCGCCCTCCATTTACTTTGAACATTCCGACGGTAGCGGCGTCTTCTTGGCAAAGAAAAATATCTGAGGAAAGATCGAGCAAGATGTCTTTTGAAGCCGTCTCCCTGCATCCAGGGCAAAGTGTCTTGACGAGTCTCTGCGCAACCGAAAGCCTCAGATTTTCCGCAATTGTAAATTTTTCGACCCCAAGATTAACAAGCCTATCAATTACACCTGCGGCGCTATTAGCATGTATGGTCGAAAGAACAAGGTGTCCGGTTTGGGCTGCCTTGAAACAAAGACTTGCGGTTTCTTCATCTCTAATTTCACCAACCAGAATAACATCCGGGTCTTGCCTCAAAACCGAACGAAGCGCTGTACCAAAACTGACCTTCTTGTCAATCGGGACCTGATTAAGACCAGAGAGACCATATTCAACCGGATCTTCAAGAGTGATAATGTTTTTGGCTGTTCTATCTATCGAGCATAGAAGACTGTAAAGTGTCGTTGTTTTACCGCTTCCAGTTGGACCGGAAATAAGCACAACTCCATTTTTTAGTCTTGGGATGTCTTTTAAGATTTCAAGTGTGCTCATGTGGATGCCGAGAGCGTCAATTTTGAAATCTCGCTGAAGATCAAGAAGTCTTAGTACAATTTTTTCACCGTGAAGCGTCGGAAGAAGGTTCACCCTCGCGTCAAGTTTAAGATTGGGAAATGAAACTCTTCCATCTTGAGGACGACCACTCACCGCAATTATGAGGCCACTAAGACGTTTAATTTCATTAAAGAAACCTTGGCGATGGTCTAACCCAAGAACCTTCCATGGAAGATCCATATCGCCGATAATTCTAAACCTTATCGCGACGCCGTCCCTTGTTGGTTCAAAATGAATGTCGCTCGCTCCCGCCTCGTGGGCAGCTCTCACCGCGTCAAAGTAAAGATCATAATAGGGAGATACTTCCAGTTTGTTTCCTTCAAAGCTCATAAACTCCCCTTTCCGGTACATGCTGCTTTCATCGCAGCGAGAGCTGCCCTTGCCCTAGCAATGTTATGTAAATCTGCACAGCACCCCACTCTTTGATAAATGGCGAAAAGATAACCCCTTAGTTTTCCTTTAATAATCCGATTTTTTTCGGTCACCAGTCTCCATGATTCAAGAGACGAAGCGTTTTCACCTTCTCTAAAGCAGGCTGATGCCCCAGGAGAAATCATTTGCCATTTTTCATCCGGCGATGACGGCGCAGATTGAAATACTTCGGATGCCAGGCTTTTTATTCTCGCCGCGATCATAAGAGCGCCGATAGTTTGGCTTTCTCCCGTATAGGTTCCGTATCTTGGGAAAAACACACCCCATCCGTTACAAACAGAGTGGCTTGAGGGAGGATAAACCTTGATGTCTGGGAGGTTCATGCTGCACATTGGGCTTCCAGAACGGAACAAGGTCTCTCCTCCCCCAGCGAGTGACATAGCCGCTCCTTTCAGTAGACAGGGCTTTGGCGCTGCCGCCCAAGCAAGAAAGAGGGGCTGCCTCATATCGGCTTCTCCTGTGAGCCAGTTTCTTCCAAGGTGTTCACTCATCGCACCAAAGCAGAGAGGATTTGAAAGCCCGCTTGTGCAGGGAAGGGTTTTAAATGCTAGGTCTGCCCACGGGATGCTGATCGTGTGGGCATGATAAGAATAAGTATCGAAATCCGCTTCTGCTCCGTAGGGAACAGGAAGAGTCGTAAGACTATTTAATTGGACAGTGGTTCCAGGGAGCCCTCGAAACATGGTTTCTCCGGCATTCGGATGAACCTCGATGAAAAGCCTGGGAACGTAATAAGAAAACGACGCACATGGTCTTGGTGGAAAGCCCCCGCACATACAGCTACCTTGCTGAAAAGAAAAGCAGTCCTCAAAAAACGATGTGTTTACTACGTCACAAATACTTGGAACTGCTTTAGCCTCTGGTGATGAGAAAGAAATAAAGAGCGCTGCAACTATCGTTGTGAGGCCCGACAGGAGTTTTTCGTGCGAAATGGCTTTTTCCTTCAGAAAGTAGGGTTTAAGAAAAATCCTTTTATATTTTGTGTTTTTTCCATCATAAACTTGACCTAACGCTTCAAACGGGCGAAGCGTCGAAAAATCTTTTACCGAAAAAAGGTGTTCTTTTTCTTTTGAGACGTTGAAAGATTCTGTGATATTGGCGTTTTCCGCGTCAAAACCACCAAAAAGATAGTTTCGCTTCGCATCCTGGGCGAGTTCTGAAAGGCTTCTTGATATCTTTTCACGTTCCTCTTCTCCGGCAAGTTCTTGGAAGAGTTTGATCGTCGATGGATCGGTCGAATGACAAGCGATTCTTGTTCTGAAGTTTTGAAATAGCTCACGTGCAGCTTTTTCTTTTCCTATCGAACTTTCAAGGGAAGTAAGGCTTTGCGTGGCCGCAATCATGACGCTGTTAGCTTCTCTACCTTTGGCAAGAAACCTATCATCACCAAGCGTTACGCCGCCACCTGTCGTGGCTACGTCCTGATATTCATCAATGACAAGTACGCCAGGGCGAGCCTTCCCGCGACTTGAGGACGAAAGTCTATTTAATAGAGAAGATTCAAAGTGCAACTTAAAAAGTGTGCCAGTGGATCGTGCAAGTCCAGGACTCACGATGTCAAAAAGAATTATTTTTCCTTGGTCGATGGCTTCATCCATCGAAGAAATAGTGAGTTTATCTTCAGCAGGGCAAAAAACTTTTCCTGCCCTGAATTCTTGAAATTGATTGAGAAAACTTGTCGCTGTCGCGAGAATCCCTGTTTTTATTTTTGGGTCAAGCTCTGCGAATTCTAAAGAAAAATATTTTATCGCTCTTTCGATATTAAATTTTTCTTCTAAATCAAAATTTTGTTTGTTTACAGCTTCTACCAAGCGGGTTGATAAATTTCCGCGAGAAGCTTCAATCACCACGTCATAGAGGGTATTCAAAGTGTAGTAATGATGAACTGCTGCTGAATAGCAAAGGCAGTTTTTAATGAGATTAAATGCGGAGATTTCCCAAAAGGCGGCCTCCTGAGAATCACCCATGAAATTCCTAGCGGAAGCTCTGATCATCTGTGCAATGTCCAAAAACGTTGCACGTTTTAAGGCGTCTTTCACAAAGATTGGGTTAAACGTCACATCGTTATCTAGCGACACATGAAGAACTTCTTTTTCAAGTCCATGGGCTTTTGCTATCTGAAGTGCTTCTTTAACAAATGTGCCTTTCGGATCTATTGCCAATATCGCAGGTCTTGGATCGAAATTTGTAAGAAGTTGCTCAAAAAATGGTAATATGATCCCCTGAGTCTTTCCGCTTCCGATGCTTCCTGTCACAAGGATATTTCCGTTAAGAGCTTTTCTTCCCATCGTTTCCCAAGATCTTTCGATATTAGGCAAATCTGATTTGGTCTCTCCTATGCAGATTTGATTTTTATCTTTCGGAAACTCTGAGATTTTCTTTCTCTTCTTTAACTTGGAGCAAATAAATTCGATCGCCGCGATAAGAAGCCAACCAAACGTGCCGCATGCTACGGCTATGTTTCCAGACATGACCGATAAAAAATCATCAAACGGAATCTTTGGGAGTTTGCCTACGATTAGGTGTGAAAAAAAACTCTTCGTTGCAAAAAGCGCAACAATCGTCGTCAATAAAACCGAGATAATCTTTACTGTTCCTCTCACCGTGATTAGCTTTTTCTCCTTTCTGAGCACTCTAAGACGGCTTCCTTGGCGTTTTAAACTAATCAGCTTTCGATATAAAACGTAGATTGAAACGATGTTGATGAGGAGAGCTAATCCGCTACAATTTAAAAGAAATTGATTCGCAATGCCGAATTTCTCGACGGAATTAATCAGCATCTCAATATTTTTGAGGCTGCCGTTGCTATATATAAACCCCAGGACAATGGCCAGCAAAACGAGAGCCAGCGGCAGCGGAATATCTTTTTTTGTATGTGTCGCTTCATTCATATTCTGACCTCTTCCTTTTGGCATTCAAGCGCCCTTTTTGTTGCAATGCTGCTTCGAATCATTCTTAAAAGCCTATGAGTTTTTGATTTTAACTTTCTATTATTTTCTGCTTCTTCAAGAGAGGTGAGGCTTACGGCGTTTACGATTTCGCGACATATCGCTTCAAACATTTCTTCGTCGCTCATTGATTTCTCCTTTTTTTACTATGATCTTGCAGCGTTTATAAGCTTGGATGCTTCCGTCAGCGCATCAATAAGCTTTTCATTTCCTACTATTTCACCGAAGGAAAGCTCCGACATCCATTCATAGAAGGCCCATTTTAGGGCGTAAAGAAGCTCTGAAAGTTCTGTTTTCATATACTTGTCCTTTGATTTTTAAATCCGATTTTTGATGATGGACGTTTTTGAAACTTCTTCTGCCCATCGAAGTTCTTCAGCGATTTTTTCTGCTTCGTCGCAATCAAGATTTCGAAAAAGTTCATCCCAGCTTCCCGCTGCGATATACGCTGCCGCGCTATTCCACTTGCATGAAGGGCAGTAATAATCACCTTCGAGAAGAGGCTCTACCTTGGCACCACAGAACGGACAGTTTCTGATCGATTTTGCTTTTTCGCTAATGAATGACTTTAGAGGTAACATGAATAACATAGTGGATTCTCCTTTTTAGAAAAACGTTTCGAATCCCTATTGAGCAAGGCCCGTGCCAACGAGAGAAAGGAGATAACTTGCTAAAAAGCTTGAAGCAGGCCCTTTTGACGGACTTGATTTTGGGACAAAACTTCTGAAAATGTGGGACAGCCGTGAATGCGGGTTCCAACAGACTAATATGGCTACTAAAAAGTTGTCCCATTTTTTTTGAAAATGAGAGCTTTTCTAAATGCTCGCATTTGCTAACATGCTGAATATGAGGAATTAATGTACCCTTTTCCCTTTGTCCCATTTTTTTAAAACCAGAATAGTGAGATTGTGCCAATATATACAGAATGTTAATAGTTGGAGTCGGGTTTTGATGTCTCTAATCGCAGTATCTTAGATATTCAGTGATTGCTGACCACCATCGCAAACTCAGTCGAATGGACCGGGATGCTGGCGTTTCAATTTTCTTCCAGAGAGAAACTAAGGATCGTTTTCTCGCATAGGAAGAAATGCTCTTATATGCAATTAAATTACTATTCTGCTTTTTTTTGTCTTTTGTCTGCGAAGTTAAAGATGACTTTCAACTCATTGTCACGAAGTGGTTTTTCAAAGGAAAAGTCAGCGCCAGCAGCTAGAGCGATCTTTCGATCATCGGACGAAACATGACTGGAATTCGAACAAATCACCGAATTTTTTTGGAATCCTCTTATGATCTCAATAAATTTAAGCCCATCTCCGATGTCTTCAACTTCTTCACTGCCAAGCCAAACATCGCATATAACCAAGTCAAATCGAGATTTTGAAACATGATCTGTCGCATCGTCTATGGAATCTACATCAATGATATTTGTGCTTTTCCAAGCAACGCTGCCGCTTGAAATGAATTTTGTTAATTGGCGTTTTATTACCCCGCGATAAAAAGCGTCATCATCAATAATCAGGACTTTTAATGACTGGCTTTCGACTGGCGATTTTGTTTTGATTTCATTTTTTGATATAGATGAACAACTTGCTAAGCTATTCGCTTCACTTCCCATCGAAATAAGAGCGAACATCATTTCCCAGGAATTATCAAGCTCCTTAATTGACCGCTGGATTTCCTTTTCAGTTTTTTCTGCGAATAGTTTAATCTCACTTAAATCGCTCATATTTTTTAGCCCTGAAAAATACATGAGCGCAATCGATCCTGTGCGATGACTATCATGAGCTATTTTTTGAAGCTTTGTTTTAATTTGTGACATTTTAGCTGTCATTTCAGTTGGACTCATCGATGCTCTCTCCTTCACTTAGTTGTTCATGTTCAGATTCTTTGAGCATTCGAGAGATATTTGACTTTGGTTCATCTAAAAGCTCCGCAATACGCCGAACAGTTACATCGGGACCAAGCTCATTTTTGACATATTCAACATAACTGACTGCGAACATTTTTTTGACCTGCTTAAAGGGCATTGGCTTATCGACATTAAACCAAAATCCGCTGCTACGCTCTTGGGAAGCCGTCTCGTTCTTATCTTCAGTTTGAGCTTTTAAAAGTGTGGAACTGAAAGCTTCGTCTTTCAAAATATCATCTGGAAGATCGCCAAGATCGATCTCATTTTCTCCCCTCACAGAGGCCTTGCCAGCCATACTTTGCATTGTGTTATCAAGTTGACGAACGTTTCTCGGCCAGCGATATCTTTTTAAAAATATTTCGCATGATTTATCAATTTTGACTTCTTGGCTTGAGCAGTTTCTTAAGAAATGTTCCGCAAGTGGAATAATGTCATCAGGGTGTTCTGCGAGCGAAGGAACTTCGAGTTTAATTCCTCCAAGTCTCTCGTATAGATCTTCTCTAAAAATCCCCTGCTTTACTTTTTCTTTAAGGTCGTCATTCGTAGCACAAATAACCCTCACGTTAACTTTTATGACTTCATCTCCTCCCATCCTTCGAAATTCTCCCGTTTGTAAGATGCGAAGAAGGACCTCTTGAGCACTCATAGGAAGACAGCCAATTTCGTCTAAGAAAAGCACTCCTCCATTTGCTTGAAAAAAGAACCCTTCTTTCCTAGCTACAGCGTCAGTGAATGCGCCCCGCTCATGACCGAAGAGTTTACTTTCAATGAATTCTCCTCGAATCGTGGCACAATTCACAGAAATATATGGTGCTTTACCAAATGTATAGCCAATGATCGAGGCGACGATTTCTTTACCTGCCCCGGTGGGACCTTCGATGATTACGTTAAGATGACGGATCTTTCGTGCGTGAGCTGCTTTCCTATAAAGTTCTTTTATTTCTTTTGACTTTGCCACAGCGTTAAAACGCCGGGCTATTTCTTCTCCTTCTTTTTCCGCTTCTTTTTTTGCAGCCTGCTTTAGAAGGGCTTTTTTGATCTTTTCTGCGAGCATTTCGGGAGTGCAGACACTCTTAATCTGATAATCATCTGCACCGCGTTTTCTGGCCTCGGCCATAATATCGTTGCTGTTATGATTTGAGTAAACGATAATTTCGGCGGAAGGTTGGGCCTTTCGAATCACTGGAATTAATGCAAGACCTTCTGGCAGTTCGTTCTCGGAATCATGTTTATCGTCATTAAACGACATATCAAGAAGCACAACATCAAACTTGTATTTTCGAACGCGCCAAAGACAAAGACTTGTGTTGTTTGCTGTTTTGACCTCGAAACTTGGCAGCTCGCTTAGACTTACTTTTAGAAAGTCCGAAAGAACAACGCTGTCATCGTCAGCGATAAGTAGCCGGTGTTTCATTATGCATGCCCTCTACAAAAGCAGATCCGTTAATGTCAACTCAGTTATCAGGAAAAAGGGCGCGGCATCCTTGCCGGATGGATGAAAGAATCACCCACGTGAGCATTCTAAACCTTTTTATTGTAAAAGTAAATGTATTAACATGATACTAATAGTAGTGAATAGCAGTGGTTAATTTTTATTAACCACTACGTTCAAACTAAACATATTTTGTAGATTATAAAAAAAGGCCCGTCAGTGGGCCGTTTCAAGGATTTTGTAGATAAGTTGAGAAATGGCGGCGATGGAGGCGGCAAGCCAAAGAAGGTTTGTTTTAAGGGTGAACGAAAGCTCCCTCGACACGACCTTGATTTCGATTGTTGCTTTTGAAGATTCTTTTAATGTTTTGTTCATAACGTTTCTCTCCTTTGCAAAGGCTGACAAGCTTTCGAGGAGAGAAACGGTAGGATACAAAACGCGGCAGAAGACAAAGGAACCTATGTGAAACAGGGGAGCTTTCCCCCTACAGTTGACCATTTCACTCGGCCTTCCGTAGTCCATCGGTATTTTTCTTCTTGAAACCATTGAAGCTTGTTCGGCAAATTCTTGTAAAGACATCGTGCAAAACGACCGGGGCTTACTGAAACTTCCTTCTCGCCATATGAGTGGGGCGCTTCTA
>CAILAO010000123.1 GCA_903832105.1 uncultured Pseudomonadota bacterium
ATACCTCCAAAAAAAAGTTTACCTGCGGAATTATTGTAGTAACTTAGGTCTATCCCTGAGTCCGCCGATGTAACGGTCCCGGTGACGTCAAGCACCTTCGCAGAACCGCCATTGGTGATTTCGATCTTGAGATAGCCGGTTTCCCCGGGATTCAATATACCATCGGAATTGGCATCTCCCACGATGGTGACGGATGCAACGGTGAAGGTAGATACTGGTCTTTGTATATCTATCGTCAAAGGCAGAGTGCTTCCGGAATTTAAGACAAGTGTTAATGAAGTGGGGCCAATATTATTTTCCTCTGAAGCTATGTAGGCCAGGTAATACGAAGAGTAATCGCTGCAATCTCCATGATTCATACCTGAACCGCAAGCAGATGCTCCAGAACTAATATCTCCAAAAAATAGTTTGCTTGCGGAATTATTGTAGTAACTTAAAATAAAGTCGCTATCAGAACTCGATACTGTTCCGGTTAAACCTTTAATAGTTGTATCTGTAAGGTTTTTTACTTCAATCTTTAGATAGCCTTTTTCTCCGGGGTTTACAAGACCATCGCTATTTTCATCACCGACAACTGTAATACCAACAAGTTCAAATCGCCCATCGTCTGATATGACCCGAACAGCGGGGGTAGTTGTTTCGGAAGTTGCGGATCCACGCTCCTTACAGGGGTCCTTTTTAGCCTCTTTGTCCTCATCAGACGCTGAACAGGCGGGATCGATAGGATTGTCGTAACTCCTCACTTTTCCGCACCCGACCGAAACCACGGTGATTAAACAAATGCCGATGAAGATTACAGGTAATATCAACTTCATAAACGACCTCCAGGGAGAGACCTGTCGATACAGTTGATGGTCCCTCAGAAGGATGATCGGTCCGGCGCGTCGAAACTTTAGTGAAAGGAAAATTTGATGAATTGCAACATAAAAAATGTTACCGGAATCAGGGAGTTGGTCAAAAGCGCTTCTGCAAATGCGTATACGATGAAATTATTTTCTGTGGAGAACGTTCTATTCGTTCATACGACTTTGGATGTAGATCTGTTTTTTGACTGCTACTTTTTGGCGCAATCTCTTATCAAACCGTATCGCTTTAACATTTTTCCAAACTCTTTCTTTGATGTCGTCCGACATTAATAAATCCTTTTCTTATAATGAGTTAAATATTTCATATTTTTGTCGGAAAACCATCGCATATGATCCTATAGTAAAGTTTTTAGATTTAATTCCGATAGGTTATCTGCTTGTGCTGATTTGGGCATGGGCTGTCTGACAAAGGTTCTGCGGATTGATGGTCGGAAACAGCGATTAAACAAGCGCCGCTTCAGTACCGTTTTCGATAGAGTTGGTGTTTTTTATGGTGCCCTGTCCCTTTTTTGAAAAGTTCATTCTAGAGGAGATCTTCTATGGACATAAATCAAAGTAAAAATCTGAAATTCTACATCTTATGTATTGTCTTTGTTTCATTTTCTTGCCAACAAAAGGATCGAAAATTCGACAACCCCCAAGATCCTAATAGGGATCCTGAAAAATCGATAACTACCTCTACAATAAATAAAACAGATGGTAGCTCTGGGGAAAACGAGGACACATCATCGACGGACTCTACCGTCACAACAAGTAAAACCAGCGGTGGTTCTGGCGGCAACAATGACACGTCATCGACCGACTCTACCGTCACAAATCCAGATGACTCTGTAGAAGAAAACATTTGTCTTACAGGCAATTGCAATCCTCCAGAGGGGACCTCCTTTGATTTTTCAAATACTTTTTCAGTAACACCAGCTGGTTGCACTCAGGCAAAAAGAGTCCGAGTGTTTGACACAGGCTCGGATTTAATGGTTTTTATTAATGTACTTTGCTCTGATCGCCATCAGGTTTACTCGATAGGATTGAATTATGACGGTGTTCAAACGAGAGCACCTGCACTGTTAACGTCAGACTGTAACACTGGAACCGATGGAGTTACCGACTTTGAGGTAGATCAAGGAACAAATGGATATCTTCTTCTATATGTGTGTAAAACAGCCTCTTCGTCTTATCGGGCTAAGGTTGTGCCAGTTGGCTCAAATGGCTCTGCTGGAACATCAGTCTTGTATGAAACTCTGACATCGGGAGATGAATATTATCATGTCTCTTGGAATAGTACGGGATCAACTTATGGAGTCATTCGTCCAAGTCAGTTTCAGCGATTCAATGAGTCCGGAAGTACGGTGGGTGGAGCTATTACCGTTGGTTCATCTGATGAAGCCGAATTACCTGTTTTTGGCGATAAGTGGTTTGCTGTTTACAGGTATGATGGAAACACTGGTTGTAGCAAAGTCGCCAGTAATGGAGTTTTGCAATGTAATAATGTAAGTTTAGGTTCAAGCTATTCCTACTACTATCGACTTCTAAATGATTCAACCGCTATAAAGGCAGATTCTAACTACAATCGCATATACAGGCTTAGCTTCAATTCTTCTACCTGCGCTATCAGCGATGAAAGTGCATTAGCATCACTCACAAATGTTAATATTAGCAAAGTCTTTAACGCCATTTCGATTAATTCTTCCATCGGTGCCCTGCTCTACTCAACAAACAAAAATCAACTTATCATGGTAACGTTTCCAAAATCAGGAAGCTTTGTAACCTATTCTGAATCTGGTGTCGCCAGTTTCGCGACGCTAAATTCGGCAAGGATGAAAATCATCCATAACAAAATATACGTTGCTTTCGACAAAGATGGTGTAGGTTATGTGACCTATTCGGCAGAAAATGCGCAATAAGGGAACCATCCGAGATATCGTATTATACCTGTGCTTGTGACCCCCTGTTACCCTCGAAAGTTACAGATCCCATGTCCTTACATGCGCGCTTTTCCGCATCCGACCGAAACAAAACCTCCAGTTAAAAACTAAAAATATTTTAAAAATATTATTTAACCATTAAACATCTCAAAAAAATCCAGCGAAATAACAATCTGATTTTAGTTGTGTTTTGCATGATACAATCCGGATAATTAATTTATTTTTTAGAAATTTCTAAAGTATTGGTAAACACGTCCGATGAACAAAGTGGTTTTGGTGGTGTAAAAAACGAAAATTTTAATCGAAGGAGGTGATCTTATGAATTGGCACATCAACGTAAACAATCAAAATTTCGGACCTTTTCTTGAAGAGGATCTTCGTGCACGTCTAAGTCGTGGGGAAATTAGTCCGTCCACGATGGTCTGGCGTGAGGGAATGACCAGCTGGATTCCACTTGGCAGTTCGGAACTAATGGTTGGAAGCGGAAATGTTCATCAGATACCTCCTCAGCAAGGATCCTACCAGAGTGCACCAGGACCAGTGAGTTCAAAGAAAAACATGTTTGATTATTATACCGACGCACTTAAAAAGTACGCAACCTTTGTCGGGCGCGCAAATAGAAGTGAGTATTGGTATTTTGCCTTGTGTAACTTCATTGTTTCATTTGCTATAGGATTCGTAGGGGAAATAAACAAATCACCAGCCATTGAAACCATTCAAGCTCTTTATTCACTGGCTGTTTTCATCCCCGGAATTGCCGTGTCTATCAGAAGAGTTCACGATGTTGACAAAAGCGGATGGTACCTTCTCATTCCATTTTATAACTTTGTATTGCTCGTTACGGATGGAACGCGAGGAAGTAACAAATATGGCGCTGACACGAAAGCCGCCGCTGTGGTGCAGCCTGTTCAAGATCAATTTAGAAAAGCTGCTTAACTGAATATTTCATTACAGGTAATTGTCTCTATAGTCTCTTTGGATGACAGGCTGACAAAGGATACTTTATAAAAATGCTGGATTTCTTGTTTGTGGGCCACTTTTTCACCATCAACAAAGAATCACGGGCTTTAGCCTATTATCAGCTTCACTCAAAGAGACATTTTTTTTGATCGCTCACATACTATACCTTCGCGGTCCAAAACACAGCTTCGTTCTTACACCGCCGCGGTTGGACGTTTTCTTTAAATTGTCTTAGCCATTATCTTGAGAGATTCGTATCCTTTTAGCGGTTTTGTATAAACGAAAGTCGCCCATATGCGTGAAATCGGGTCGTTCAAAGACTCTACTATCTACTTTTCATTGATGATTTTCTCTGCTGCCTTACATGTATGTGATTAAGAACCGTTCCTCGCAACCACTAGAAAAATTAAATTTGTTGATTATCAATAACTTAATTTGGTCAAGTTTCTTTTTTCTCAAGTTATAAAATGTCTAGCCGATAGCAGCTTTATCGCGGGTTTGTCCCGCAACGTTGAGAACATTCACGTTTAAACATGTTTGAGAGGAAGGTCGATATGTCCACAGCAACTGTGACAAAGAAACGTACGATCTTAGTTATCAACGGGCAAAATCACGGACCATACGACGATAATGAATTGAGTACCTTCCTGGTAAACGGATCGTTATCGCCTGATACGCTTGCATGGCAGGAAGGATTTACTAAACCCGTACCTGTGGGTCAATTGCCCGAATTCAAGATATTTGCAACAACCCAGGCATCGCCAATGCCACCACCGATGGCAGCCGTCGGTCCATGTACCGTTGCAAGCAATCTAACACCCCCAACATCGATGCCGAATACAGCATCGTCGATGCCACTTCTTCATTCTATTTCCACTTCCCAGAATAGTTTTGGCGCCTTCTTCTCAAACTTTGACAAAAGAGGCAATACAGCCACCGAATATACCGTACCTGTAACTTCTTCTTGTGATTTGTCAACCACTGTCGCTCAGGCATCGTCTGCCGCTCACGCGAGTCCACCACCAATTCCGAGTCAAAACACGTTTCCGGACTCCACCCAAGCCCAACCACCCACAACACCAAACGCGACACCCCCTTCTTTCCAGGCGCAGTGGAATCAATTTATGCAGCTTCTCAACCCAAACAGCGTGTCAAAACAACAATTGCAATCCACCTTCCGCATCATTGGGATTGTTGCCGGGGTGTTGCTTGCGGTTGTGATCGTGGCTAACGTTACTCTTCGGGACTCTGACTCTGATATCGAAATGGTGCGATCCGGATCATTCATTGACTTTCCACAAGTTGCTGTTGGTGATGCGATCGACAATTTTTTTGGAAATCCCGAGTGGCAGTCGTTTGTAGATGGGAGAGGTAAGCTGCACTACGTCAATGTTACAGGTACGATCACGTATGCGAATCAACCTGCTAAAGCTGTAATCCAATTCGCGGTTAATCCTAAGACAGGGGCTTTTAATACCAGAAGTCTAGAGATTAACGGCGAACCTCAGAACGCTTACATATTGACAGCGCTAATTGAAAAAATGCTCACTGAATGACTATAGGAGGTCTTATCAATG
>CAILAO010000124.1 GCA_903832105.1 uncultured Pseudomonadota bacterium
CGCGTGATTCGTGGGTTCAGATACTTATCTTGTGCATATATCTTGAGTTAGCGCAAGGATGTCAAGCTATATCTTCACCGGAAAAAATACTTGACGCGCAAAGACGCTCATGCGACGAATGGATGATGCGTTTTGCCAATCTGCTGTTCTTAGCGTTATTACTCGTGGTGCCGTTACTGCTCAGGCGTTTTCGGGCGCGGGGGAAAGTCAAGCAGGGGAGCCTGCAATTCTCCGATGTCGCCGGCTTGAAGATGGGGGTTCCGCCCGGTTGGGCAAGATATTACGGCGTCTTGCAAGGGTTACGGCTCATCGTTATCATTTTGCTGATTGCCGCGCTGGCGCGGCCTCAATCCGATAAAGGCGATGAATCCATCACGACCGAGGGGATCGATATTATGCTCACGCTGGATGTATCGGGCAGCATGCAGGCCGAAGATTTCAACCCGAACCGGCTGGAAGCGGCCAAAAAAGTCGCGGCCGATTTTGTCCGGGGCCGGAAAAATGACCGGATCGGCCTCGTCGTGTTCGCCGGGCATAGCGCGACGCAAGCGCCGCTGACGTTAGATTATGACGTTTTACTGTCGCTCCTGGAAAAAGTGCATAAAGATATATTGCAGGAAGACGGCACGGCGATGGGCATGGCGATTGCCAATAGCGTCAACCGCCTCCGCAGCAGCCCCGCGAAAAGCAAGGTGATTATTTTGCTCACGGACGGCGTGAATAACAAAGGGGAAATCGACCCGTTGACGGCCGCCAATCTGGCGAAATCGCTGAAACTGCGGATTTATACGATTGGGGCCGGTTCCAAAGGCCGCGCTTTTATTACGGTGGATGATCCGCTCTTCGGAAAACGGCGGATGCCGATTGATGCGGATTTGGACGAAGCGAGCTTGCAAAAAATTGCGGATGTGACCGGCGGCAAATATTTCCGGGCGACCGATGAAAAAAGTCTGGCGAATATTTACAAGGAAATCGAGCAGTTAGAAAAAAGCAAGCTGGACGTGAAACAATACAAAGATTATGTGGAATTATTTCCGTATCTGGTCTGGGCGGCGTTGGGCTTGCTGTGCGTGGAGATGCTGTTAGCCAATACGCGGTTTCGAAAAATCCCGTAAGCAAGGAATCCGACAATAATCTTAACGCTGGAGGGGGCAACGCATGGTGGCAGCCACAAAGAAACTTTTACATACGGTTGCGGAAGAATTGTGTCTTTCATCCGAAGAAGTCGTAAAACGAGGCTTACGAAGCCTGGTGGAACGTCAATTGCGCGAAATCAATGCGGAGATATTTCACCTTACGGGACATTACAACGTCTTCAATGTGCAGGAAATGGAAGCGCGTTATCAAGATGGCACGCTTGAAGAAGCAACTTCCTGGAAAGATTTGCAACGCCTGGATCATTTGGAATATAAACAAGAGCGACTTTCGACAATTCTGAGGGCCTGTTAGCCTTTCTGAGAGCCTGTTAGCCTTAATGAAGATAAACAGAGGTACCCATTTCAGTACCTTACGGAATCACTACAACGAATTTGGAAAACAACGAATTTTCAGGGGTTTTCAAAAAAATTCGTGGTATTCTCTATTCGTTGTAGTGACAGGCAAACCCGGAAAATCTGTAAGGTACTGAAAGGCATTCATGTTAAATAAAGAGCGTATTGTGGAAATCCTCAAAGGCAGATACCCTTATCTGATCTCCGAATACGGCATCAAAACCATTGGCCTGTTCGGTTCGTATGCAAAAGAACAACAGACCGAAACAAGCGATATTGATATTATTGCGGAATTCGAAAGACCCATCGGGCTGAAATTTATCGAGTTTACAGACTATCTTGAAGGCATCCTCGGAAAAAAAATTGACGTGCTGACGCCGGAAGGGGTCAAGGGAATCCTCATCAAACGAATCGCTGAGGATATTGAAAAGAGTATCGTGTATGTCTGAGCGAGGTGATAGGGACTATCTTGTTCATAAAGATAACAATGGCTAACGAGGCGTTCGGTAGCATCTTACTCACTTTTATGAATAGCAGGGAATAGAGCGATATACTTTATGAAAATTTTGTGGTTTGAAGATTTTGGTGGAGGGTTAAATGAGCAATTAATTGCGATAGAAATTTTTAGGAATCTTATCCCAATAGAGAGATTCTACTCTGACTATGATCCAGGCATAGACATTTCTATTGAACTTCCCCGCTTGTTTAAAAAATATACTCCCCATCAAATCTATATATGCAAATCTTACTTAGAATGGGACAATATCTATAAGCAATATAAGGAGGACTTTGACATTGCAATTATCGGTATTAACGGATCGATGTTTAATACTCCACAGCATCGTAAGCCTATAGATACCCATGATTTTGATAGGAAGGTAGGTTTCTATATCTACTTTCAATTACTAAAAAGTGGAATTAAAGATGAGAATCTTGCTTTTTTTACAGGAGATGCGGATCTGTTATATGCTTTTATGCAAACTTGCAAAGAAATACTTTTCGATCCCCCTAAATATACTTTCCAAAAGAAAAGTGATGATATTGAAGTATTACGAGAATGGATAGAAGTAAAAGCAAATTTATGGACAAAACAACTTAGTATTACAGGGAAAGGTAATTATAATGTTCAAGAGCAAAATTTTCATATAGCTAAACCAGCAATCATTTTCACAGAGGGTAAGACAGATTGGCAACATTTAAAGAACGCTCAAAAAAAACTTAATATAATTTTAGACATTTTTTATCATGAGGATATTAAGGAGATAGGGGATAGTATTTTATTGAGAGATTGTGAAGTATATGCAAAAGTTTTTCAACAGACACCTCTTATTTTTATATTTGATAGAGATAATCCACAAATTATAAACAAAGTTTCAGAGAGTGATAAAGGTTATAAGTATTGGGGAAATAATGTTTTTTCTTTTGCAATTCCTATTCCTGACCATAGAAGAAACTATGAAAATATTTCTATTGAATTCTACTATACGGATAATGAGATTGCAACGGAAGATCTCGCAGGAAGAAGATTATTTTTAACATCTGAGTTTGATGAAAGGTCAGGAAACTATAAACAAAACCCAATAATTCATGTCGGTAATCAACATAAACTGAGAGGAGTAACAAAGAGAGAAAAGTCTAAGATTGTAGATTCAGATATAGGCGTATTTAATATGGAAGGTCAAAATATAGCTTTATCAAAAGCAATGTTTATTGAGAATGTTGGTCAGGATATTTTCCCTTTTGACAAGTTTGAATTTGAACCATTTAGAAAAATATTTGAGATGATTGAAAAAATTCTTCAAAATACCGATAAGGATGCCGAACGAGTGGGTGCAGCCGACCACAAGGGACGGGTAGGAAAATTAGGTGGTGAATGTCAAAGGTTGTGCCGTCCGCCTCTCGATGCGGCTGACGAATTAGGTTAGGCACCTACGTAACGAATATCAATATTCCATACTTTTCCAGGCATTGTGTCGCAGATTTACATCGAACGTTATAAAGGACTTCCTCCCCATGATAAAGCTTAATGAGACGGAAACATCGCTATCGAAAAAATTGCGGGGCGGCTATTATACCCCCGCTGAGATTTGTGAATTTATCTGTCGCTGGGTGATTCACAAGCCGAACGCGTCTGTCCTCGAACCAAGCTGTGGGGATGGGGCCTTTGTCGCGGCCATCATCGAACGGTTACGCCAGGTTGGCTCCGATTATCGCAATTTGAAATTTATCGAACTCAACGCCGCCGAAGCCGATAAGGTGCGAGCAAAACTCAACAACCTGGGGATTGCCCATGAAGAGAGTGTTTGCCAGGCTGATTTCTTTCATAGCTGTAAAGCATTGCTCTCGAACAAAACTTACTTTGATTGTATTGTCGGGAATCCGCCGTTCATCAGGTATCAGGA
>CAILAO010000125.1 GCA_903832105.1 uncultured Pseudomonadota bacterium
AACGAGTTCTTTTGATCCGATTGCATCACGGAATTTTTTCTGTGCATCATCAAATTGGTCACGCACGACGACTTCGACGTTGTAGATGATTCCGTTAATGCTTTTTGCATACTTATATGACCTAATAATAAAGTCGGAAGAAAAAAGATCTTCTGGTGCGGGAGTTCTTGGAGCGTCGCCGCCGATCCAAGCAAGGTCGAAAGTAACTAGCGAGTACTTGTTTTTCTGCAAAAAACGCGCGAGATTTTTTGCCGCGAGAGGCGCTTCGGTGTCGACTTTATTGTAATATATGAAGAAGTCGAGTTTGTTATCAGCAAAAAGTCGATGATATTCAGGATAAGTCGTTTTTACAGGAAGTTCGTTCACTGCCGTAACGCGAGCAATGCTCAAATCAGCAGAGCACCCCGCGCGAGAAGAGTCAAAGTAGTAAAAATAGTTAAATGGCGAAATAGCGTCACCATCAAAGATGTTGCAGGTTGTCGGCATCATACCGCCCAAGTTTCTTGTGACTGAAAGGTGTGTTTCCAGATCATTAACGGCATCATCAAAGGGTTCACCTTGCCCTTTGATAGCTGACAAACCCCGCCGATAGACATCGGTTATATCTGGAGTAATCGACTGAAAATACACCGCAATAGGATCTTGTGGAAGCGAGAGTGTGTCCCCTGGTTTTAGCTTTGCATCCCAAGTTGATCGGTAATCATTTTGAGTAGTGCCAAGAAAGACCGCCCGATATTTCACCGTGATATGATCGCCCTTATTTTCGACAACCATGTCTACTTTTTCATTTGTTTTATTTAAGGTGAGTGCAAGGTTTTTTTCCTTTAACGCTGCCGTAGAAAATCTGATCTGCCTTGCAATCCAGTAGCGAATTTTAGAGCGATCCACTTGTCCTTGACTGTTTACGATGGGAAACCCCTCGCGATAAGCTTCATTAAAACTCTCTGTAAGGGTTTTTATGTCAGATACAATCTTGTCAATTTTTGCTCCCTCCTCAAGATCATCCGGATGATCTGCTTTTTTTCTAAGTAAATCGACAAGATGAGCATAGAGATAAATGTCACGATCGGTAGACAGCTTCAACTCCCCTTCAAGTTCGTATGAAAACTCTTTGAGCCGATCGGAGGTTGTCGCTACACGGCTCCCTTTTTTACGGTTACGACAGCTGTTGATGAGGGTCATAGAGAGCATGATAAGGATAAGAATAAAAACCATTCTCCCGCGCATAAAACGGTCTCCTTTGAAACAGGAAGTTTTTAAACAACCTCAGTTGTCGTTACCTTTATTATATATTACCCCGAGTTTCAAAACCGCCGTAGGTTTGCCAGCTTTCCGTTGGCGAAGGCGTTTGGGTTTTCGCGCTGATGTGTTTGCAAAAAACAAGTGCTTTAAAAAAACTATAATTGTTGAGCGGTTTAACCAATTGATGTCTATAAATATAGTAGACATTTTTGGATTTAGATCAAAACCAGCTTCTAAAACCAACCTCGTTTTTGTTAAAAATATAATTGGCCTAGTTCAAGAAAAATCTCGGCAAGAAAGCTATTCATCTCGATGCGGTGAATCTTCTTCGTCTTGATTCGTTACCCCCAAAAATGCCGTGTGTGGGTTCTTTCTTAAAAAAGGTGACTCTCAAATA
>CAILAO010000126.1 GCA_903832105.1 uncultured Pseudomonadota bacterium
GACACGGGTCCCTTTTTTCTTTCTGTGTTCATGAGCTGGGCCTTTCGAGAAACAAGTCAACGTTAAAAGCCGACCTTTTTTGAAAGATCGGCTTATTCTCTAAAAAACAATAACCTTGAGAATCAATTAATGATGCGGCGGAGGTGGCGGTTGGTTGGGGCCCGGTCCATCATACCCATCATCAGAACCTACGCGAACCTCAACTTGTGCAACATCTCGCGCGTTTTGATTATAACCAGTGACGCGGATACTCCTGATCATGCCTTGCTGGTGACCGGGTTGAGGTCCGTTGCCAGGTCCATGGCCATTTTCGCCGTAACCCGGACCGTCGTGATCTGGACCGCCTGGTCTATTTCCATTTCCAAAGCCGCCTACAAAGACCTCTTTACGAGCACCGTCCGAAATAACTCCAGAAAGAGCATCAAGTCTTTCCCAGCGTCCATCATCAAAAACAACGAGGACCTCTTGAATCATGATCGAAGAGCGTCTTCCGCGTCCCAGAAGAACGACTTTGTTTGTTGAAAACTCGTTTACTTGGAGTGTTTGCACCTGTTGACGGCCGCCTTCAAATTGAACGAAGCCAATAGTAACCTCGTCACCTTGATGGTCTGGTGGATTCGGAAAAGGGTTTGGATTTGGCCCTGGATGCGGCCCCGGAGCGATTGGTCTACGGCAAATCTCATAGCGCCCGCGTCCGTCACCAAAAAATTGTCCTCTCCAATAGAGAAAACCGCCGACTTCACAAGATGTCATGTTGCGATTTCCGCAGATAGCGCCTTGACCTTGATATTGATTCCAAACGGCGCCTTCGATAGTGCTATATTGATTTTGCGTGCCCCAATAAAAATGAGGCCAGTTGAGGCTGTACTGACAATCAACTTGCTGTGGACCTGGACCTGGATGATGTTGAGCGTATCCATTAACGCTCAACAAAAGAGCCGCGAGCGGCAACAGAGCTTTTAACAAAAATCCTTTTTTCATTTGTCCCCCCCCTCTTTGAAAGTTACATCGAGCTAATACGAAATGCTGGCATTTTTCCTAATGCACTTTTCGTACCAGTCAAACTAGCTGGAAATTTAAGGGGAAAAACATACTTGCGGTAACAAAAGTCTCCCGATGATGGGATATTAAGTTATAAAGTGGTAAAGATTTGTTACCGAACTGTCTAAAAGTCCTTGGCTCTGCGTTACTTCACAGCCTATTCAGCCCTCTTCACCACGCTCAGATCCCCACTAACTCCTTTAAAAACTAGCCTAAACGGGGCATCTTTTATGTCAATAAGTTCATTTTTAAATTCACCACTCGCAGTGGAAAATTCAGTGACCACCTTGGCATCGGGCGGAAAGATTATTGTGGCATCGCCACTGACAGATTTAACTTCAAGCCTTCCAGCAAGCGGAACTTTGATATAGCGAACCATGACATCACCAGAAACAACCTCGATCTGTCCTGAACCAGTAAGACCTGAGATACGAACTTCACCACTGACACTCTTTCCTTTGACCTCAGAAAGTTCTCCCGCCGAGATATCCACATCACCACTGACGACATCGAAACTAAGACTTCCTTTGAAGTCTTCCGAGGACAAATCGCCGCTAACGCCCTTATACTTGACGCTGACATCCTTGGGGACAGTGATCTCATAGTTGATATTGCAGTTCCAGCGATCATCACTGAACATACGGGACCACCAAGATCCACCAACTTCTCTGTCAGTCCTGATGAGTAACGTGTCACCTTTTTTCTCAACAACAGAACTACATTCTTTATCAAATTGCACCTTGTCCGCGGTCACAGTAACTTGATCGTTCGGAGTTGACCTTAGGGTGATGTCACCCTTCGTGTTATCAATCTCAACCTTCTTAATCTCAGCAGCATTGAAACTCTTGGCTTCACCTTCAGCAAAGGCATCTGAGTATAAAAACGCTGCGCTAGCCAATGCGACGCAACTGATAAAAGATATGTTGCTGTTTTTCACATTTTTCATATTCATCCCCCTTTTTCTATTTTTTTGAGCCTTTTCGAATCTTTGATCTCTCGATAAGATACCACTTTCGCACGCAGAGGCAAATTGAGAATAACAACTTGGTCCTCTTGGCTGATTCCAATTTCTGGTTCAAACCATGAAAGCTGCCCCTTTTCATCTTGAAGCAAAAGTCGCGGATGACTGTCTTTCCATGAAAGCGCACTCCGGGAAAGTATTGCTGCTTCCTTGTATGTCGCTACTGGAACCTTGATGTGAAAGGCTTCTCGAGGCTTTAACCCTTCAGGAAGCTTCGCAAGTATGAACATGACATCGACATAGAGACCATCGAAGTCGCTTTCGAGATTTGGAAGAGAAATTTCGGCCTTTGCCGAGACCGGGTTTCCAAACGCTCCCGTTTGCGGGTTAATGGCGCGTAGCTCAATCTCAGCTCCTTTAGGCAGAACGCGTCTAAAGTCAGAAGGAAGTTTGACAACAATTTGATAAAAAGAATGATCTTCTATGACTGCAACGCGACTCCCATCGGGAATCACATCGTTTACTGAAAACGCCATAAGAGAGAGCCTTCCGTCGGAGGGGGATCTGAGAAGGCCGTCCTCCATGAGTTGTTTTGCCTTTTCCAGTTCGGACTTTCTGACATCGAACCTCTGCTTTGCTTCATCGAGATCTTGCAGTGTCGTTGAGTGAGCTTGGTAAAGTCGCCGCATTCTCTGGAGATCAGATGAAGCCAGGCGAAAACTACTCAGAGCACTCTCAAGCCCGGCACTCCGGTCGGTTTCTTCAACAATGCCAAGAATCTGTCCCTTGGTAACAGACGCACCCTCTTTGACGTAAAGCTTGTCTAGGCGCCCCCCTTTGTTTACAGTCAGGAAAATCTCCTTGCCAGGGTTGAGCTGACCAGCCCCCTCAGCATAAACCACTAGACCTTTCTTTTGTTCAACAGTCACAAAAGGAACGTCTGAGAAGTCGTTAGATCTCTTCCAATAGAAAAATACAGCAGCGGCTACAATAGCCCCTAGCAGCAGTAGCCTTGTAAGTGTGAAATGCCTTTTTTTCTCGTTCATGAAGCGTTCCTTATTGTCCAAGTAAAAATTTTATTTCAGCGAGAGCCGCAACCCGTCCATACATTGCGCTCGCAAGATTTTTCTTCGCCTGCAACTGATTGGAATAACCATCTAACACGTCTGTAAGTGTTGCTCTCCCAGTCTGATACAGAGTTTCAGCTTGAATCACGGTTTTCTCGGCAAGTTCAATGTTGGTTTTCTCGGCGTCCATCCTGACCGTTTCAAGACTCCAAGCACTGTAAACCCGTCTCAAGTCTTCGAGCAGCTTTTCCCTTGTTGCAGCCTTTTTTTCGATCATGGAGTTAATCTTTGCTTGGTTTTCGTGGCGTTCAGCGAAGCTCGAAAGGCCAGAAAACACTGGAACACTTAGTTTTAATTGCCCACCATAGGCTCGAAACCCTGGGGCACCAATTTCATCACGGCGTCCTGCGTTTGTACCTGAACTAAAAATCAGATCAAGAGCTGGAAGATTTTTTGCGGAAGTCACTTTAACGTCAGAAGAGAGTTTTGCAAGGTCACTTTCAATCCCAATCAAGTCAGGGTTTGATGTGAGCGCGAGATCGAAAGCCGTTGCGATTTCGGGAAGTGGCTTACTCATAACAGCATTGGCCGCTTTTTCGAGGCTATCTGTGAGTTTGAACTCTTGCGTGAGTGGAAGTCCTACATATTGAACAAGCCGCAAGGTATCTTTTTCAAGATCGGATTCAAGAGACTTAATCTGTGGAATCTGACTCTTGACGGCATATTCAGCCTTGAGCCTTTCAACCTGCGTGGCGCGTCCGGCTGCAAATCTCGCCTTCACCTGCTCAAGCTGCTTTTGTCTTAACTCGGAAACCTCACGCTCCGCAGCGAGCTCCCTCAATTTCAGCTGAATCTCAAAATAGAGCTTTGCGATCTCAAACCGCACCTCGCTCGTAGTCCTATCAAGTTTTTTCTGAAAACTCTCTTGGTCGGCTTTAGCGCTTTGCACACCAGCCCAATGAGAAAAACCCGAAAAAACATTTTGCGTGAGAGTCACCTTGGCATCATATTGGTTTCGATCTCGTTCGACCTCTGGCGGGGGCGTTTCGCTGGGCGCCGGCTGCTTGTCATGAAAGGTCCCTGCGTTTGCCTCAGCTTGAATCGTTGGATAAAACTTTGCTGTTGCCTGCTTGATACGACCTTGTGCGGCACTAAGATCTTCTCTTGCCTGCCTAACGGTGTGGCTATTTTCAACTGCACGGTCAATGGTACCTTTTAACGTCAGTTCGATTATAGGGGGAAGCGGCTTCGAACCGTTTTCAGCCGATAAAAGTTGAGTGGTAAAAAAAACAAAACCGGCCGTAAAAGCCAGGAAAACGTATTTTTTTGTCAGCGAACTTCGCATGTGAACCAATTTCCTTGCCAGTTGCCTTATTGCGGCGAAGCCTCTTTTGTTAACGTAAACTCACCCCATTTTCCACCCAGAGCCCCTTGGGCATCACCCGTGATCGTTTTGCCTTCGGCATCGATGGTGCAAATAAGCTCAATCTTTGTGTTTCCTATCGGATGCAAGTAGGTCAATTCCATTCTTCTTCTTAGGTAGTCGATCGAGATGATATCAAGTTTGTACGTGGGATTTTCCGGACGCGCATCGTTAGGATTAAAAAATCCACCCAGTCCTTTAGTTTCTTCGATTTCCATGTTAGCAGGATTGAGGTGATCTTTTGGTGCCTCATAAATAGACAGATTCATTGGAGTTTTTCTATTATTCTCTTCCGGCCTTATCCAAGTCATCACACCTTTCCAGGTTCCTCGATACATCGGGATTTTCTCAAGCCCAACATCTGATGATTTCTTGAGTTGAAACGTTCCAATTTGGCCACCTTTTATACTCGAATTGACGGTTCCTTCGATGGTTCGCGCCCCTTTAAACTGCCCTTCAAACCAAAGATCCGGCGTAAAGGATGTTGAACGTTGATAATAGAATTCGATCCGACCCGTTTCAACCGTGTATGTGACAGATTTTAAAACATAAGGGCCGCCATCAAAATCTAGCAAAAAAGTACCCTTGATCAGCTTTTGATCGTCAAAAATCGTATCAGGAGGATTGGGAGCTGTTTGGTTTGTAATTGTGAGGGAAATCGATAGTGGAATTGTCCGCACCTCGTCATCTGTGAGGTTCATGGTCCCCTTGTAGACTCCGTCAAGAGTATCCACCGAACCGGAAAATGGCTCTTCAGAGTTTTCGTCATCAGCCATAAGGTTTTGGGGCTGAAAAAAGAATATTAAAGACCAGAAAAAAACAATAGAAAACATTTTTGAACTATTAATCATGTTAATATTCTTTAACCTTTCGATAAAATGTAAATAAAATTTACAGAAAATTATAAACCATTAAAAACGCGCTTTCCTTTTTATAAGAAAATAGATATAGAAGTCAACTCAAGGTTGGTTTATAAAGCGAATGAGCAAACGAACACATGAGTCAACGATGTATTGGTGGGTAACATATGGAAAAAAATAGAAAAAACTCGCCAAAATCTCCCTGGACAGTCACTTCTTTCATTATAAGAGGGGTGATTTTTTGGTTTTTCGGAGCATTCCTGGCCTCTTATAGCTACGCCGAAGGCGGCGCTAGTGCCCAGAGCCTTTTAGATCAGGCTAATAAAGCTTTATCGGGTAAAAAGTCCGAACATGAATCCCCTCCAGAATCTCCAACTCCCGCAGGATCTAAAACTCCTGTAAAAAAGCAAAAAAAAATGACCTCGTCAGGCAAACAGACTTCAGAGGAATCCTCAGAAACGTCCGACGAAGGGCCGACATGCGATGTTCCAGCACCACAGAAAGAAACCCTTCGCGCCATGAATACTTCCGATCTTGACCGTCTCTTGACGCTGGAATTGGCCGCAGAGAAGAAAGATGCGGAGCCGGCCGATCCACGTTTTTGGACCGTCTTATCGGCGGGTGTGTCTCGCATCGACCAGGGTTATGTTTTTACGAAAGATGATGATGAATTTCGCATAAGAAATGGCTCGAAACTTCAAGGGGTAAAGGTCTCGTTTATTCCTTCTTGGCGTATCCCGTCATGGAGCAGTTCTTATGTCGAGGCTTCAAGTCTCGTCTCGGGAGGACTCGGATATTTTTCTGGAGAGCCCACAGTTGAGAGGACTGGCATCGAGTCGGAAGTTACGACGTACGAATATCACGTAATTCCGCTAGATTTAAGTCTTGGTTTAGGCCTCGACACAAAAAATCGTTTTGGATTTCAGCTGTTCTATGGCTTTGCTGGAGATCTTGTCTCACAGATCGGAAAAGGGGAATCAGATACTGTCAGTGAATACATTCTGGGTGACGCGGCCACTTTGCAGTTTATTTTCCGGATAACACAAAAGGCCGAATTGATTCTTCATTGGCAAAAACGCGGTGTGGGTTTACTAAAATATGCCCGTAACACCGCGGCGTCTTCGAGTCAGGTTTATGGAATTGGCTTTGGCATCAATCTAGCTGGTTGAAAGTTATGTTTCTTCCCCGCATCAGTATCGATCGTCCCATCTTCATGTGCATGGTTCAGGTCTTTTTAATCGTCTTGGGGATCATTGGATTTAAGCGCGTTGGCGTCGACCTTTTTCCCGACATCGAACCACCGATTATTACGATCACAACGCGATACCCTGGCGCAGGACCGAGTGAGATCGAGACGTTGGTGTCAAAGAAAGTAGAAGACTCGGTGAGCGAGCTGGGAGGTATCGACACACTCACGTCCGTTTCAAAAGAAGGCATTTCTCAGGTTGTCATCGAATTTAAACTTGAAATGAATGCCAAAGAACAGCTTGTAGAAGTTCGCGATAAAGTCTCGCGCATCCGAGGTGATCTCCCGGATGACGTAGAAGAGCCTTTAGTTGAACGAATCGACTTTTCAAGCCGTCCGATCCTCCAGCTTGCATTGACAAGTGAAGAGATGAAAAAGCCGGGCTTTGAAACTCCTGTTCCGGTCTTTCCGGAGGCGAGACTGCGGATTTTCGCAACCGAAACAGTCAAACCAAGGATCCAACAAATTGATGGCGTGGGCCAGGTTGATGTTTTTGGTGGTGCCGAGCGCGAGATCGTAATTGATCTCGACAGACAAAAACTCTTCCTATGGAAATTGACGCCGGAATCTGTCGCTGCAGCCGTTCGTTCGTCCAACACCAATATACCTGCCGGCGAAATCAAGGAAGAGCCAAGACGACGCGCCCTTAGGATTCTCGGCGAGTACCAAACAATTACTGAGATCAAAGATACCATTATCAAGACCTTCCCCGGCGGACGCACGTTAACTTTGAAAGACCTTGGGACGATTCGTGATACGTTTAAAGATCGCGAATCTTATGCAAGACTAAATGGAAAACCGATCGTTTTACTTGAAGTGAAAAAGGCTTCTGGGGCGAACACGGTCGAAGTCGCAGATACAGTCATTAAGAAACTTTCAGACATCAACGAATCTTTACCGCAGGGAATGAGACTCGAAACAGTGTTTGATGGCGCAAAAAAAGTCAGGTTAAATCTTAACGATGTCCTTGAGTCGATGGCGATTGCAGCCATTTTGGCTATTTTGGTAGTTTACTTCTTCTTGACGTCGCTTCATTCGACGCTGATCACCGGCATTGCTCTTCCGATGACTATTATCAACTCGATGTTTGGACTTTACATTATTAATTACACTCTAAATATGATGACACTCCTCGGTTTAACTCTTGCGGTCGGTATTTTGCTTGATGACGCGATCGTTGTTCGGGAAAGTATTTGGAGAAAAGTGGAAGAAGGTCTGCCCCCCAAAGAAGCGGCCTACGTAGGAACTAAAGAGGTCTTTATCGCGGCTTTAGCATCCTCTCTTATCATCCTTGCAACATTTCTCCCCGTAACCTTGATCCCAGGAATCGTCGGACGGTTCCTGAATGCTTTTGCACTCACCGTATGCCTCACGATTATTTTTAGTACATTTGACGCGTTCACGATGGCACCCATGATGTCTGCTTATCTTGTTGCGAAACAGCGTGAACCGTCTGCTTTCACAGCTAAGATTCGCGCGATAAATGACAGAATGACCGATATCTATGAATCAATTCTTCGCTGGTCTCTCATTCATCCTCTTAAGGTTTTAGGCCTTGCGCTTGCTATTTTCGTCGGATCGCTATTTTTGGCGAAATTCGTGGGATTTACATTCTTGCCCAACTCGGAATATGGCGAAATTGACGTTCTGGTAGAAACCCCATCGGGATCATCGATCAATAAAACTGATCTCGTCGTCCGCGAAATTGAGAAAGGCGTTCGTAGTCACCCTGATGTCAGTCTTATTTCCGCGAGAGTTGGTAATGAACTCGGCGAGCCAAGTTTTGGAGCTGTTTTCGTGAGGCTTTTCGATACCGATCGTAGAAAAGCCACGACCGCCGATGTGAAGGAGCAGTTTCGAAAGATGTTCGCCTCCATCGCGAAGCAGGAAAAAACAGCCGTCGCGGTGCAAGATGCCGGTGGGGGCGGCGGTGGCCGGAAATCGCTCTCGATTGCCATCAAGGGTCCCGACAACGAAACCTTATCGCAACTTTCACGAACAATTTTAGAGCGAGCTGCAAGGGAAATTCCAGAGGCAATTGACCTCGACACCAATATGAAACCTGGCCGGGGCGAGTTGCAGTTTCATATTGATCGTATCCGTTCCACAGCTTTCGGGCTGTCTCCCCGTGATGTCGGACTCACAATCAGGGGACTTTTTGAAGGGGATCGCGCCGGTGAATATCGAGAAGAAGGTCAAGAGTTTGATATCCGCGTCAGGCTCAGGCCAGAGGATCGACTTGGTATTTCATCACTCGAGAATCTCACGATCACAAATAATCGAGGAGAGGCGATTCCGCTTGCCGCAGTAACATCGCAAATCGAAGGGACCAGCCCTACGAAAATAACACGTATCGACCGTCAACGAACCGCGCTTGTCGAGGGTGACATTGCCCCTGGCGCCGCTCTGGCAGCTATCCTAAAAAAATTCGAACAGTTGATAAAACCCCTTCTTCCTTCCGGCTATCAGCTGGCCTTTCAAGGACAGGCAAAGACACTGGGTGACCTTCAGATCGGTTTGAAAGTTGCTCTGGGGTTATCGACACTCTTTATTTTTATGATCATGGCGTCACTTTATGAATCGCTTATTATTCCATTTGCTATTTTAGTGACCCTTCCCATGTCTGTTGTGGGTGTCTTTATGGCTCTGCTTCTTACCGGGCGACTCTTTGACCTTTATGCCGGTATTGGAGTGATTCTTCTCGTGGGTCTCGTCACAAAGAATGCCGTGCTCCTTCTCGATCACGTGGAACATCTCAGAAGAGAGGGTGTAAGCCAAAAAGACGCACTCATGCGGGGAGGACTCAGGCGTCTTCGTCCGATCTTGATGACCTCGTTTTGCATGATCGCGGGCATGCTCCCAATCGCGGTTGGTTGGGGAGAACTCAATAAAGCCCGAGCCTCCCTGGGCACAGCGGCCATCGGAGGACTCATCAGCTCGACCTTCCTCTCGCTTGTTGTGGTCCCTTGTGTCTACATCTACCTCGATAACTTTCGGGCGTGGATCAATAAGAAGTTTTTTTAATTCTCGTTGTCAATCCAAT
This sequence comes from uncultured Pseudomonadota bacterium, assembly GCA_903832105.1. GTDB lineage: Bacteria > Bdellovibrionota_B > Oligoflexia > Oligoflexales > CAILAO01 > CAILAO01. The sequence continues at coordinate 9,642 of CAILAO010000126.1, forward strand.
CCAAATGTGATGTAATTTCGTTATGATACGTCAGCAGATATGTATTTTTATTTTGAGTCCTTTTTCTATGGGAGACACACATGAGTAGTACAACTGGTGCGGTGCAAGGCACGCAGAAAGGTCATCCAACAGGTCTTTACTTCCTGTTCTTCACGGAGATGTGGGAGCGCTTTTCATATTACGGAATGCGGGCGCTTCTTGTGTATTACATGATGAAACAGTTGATGTTCACACAGGAACATGCCTCGTCGATTTACGGATATTATACGGGTTTTGTTTACCTCACCCCGCTTTTTGGCGGAATTCTGGCAGATCGTTGGCTTGGACAACGAAAGACCGTCATGGTTGGTGGTGCTCTCATGGCGA
>CAILAO010000127.1 GCA_903832105.1 uncultured Pseudomonadota bacterium
ATTTAAAATTTTTTGGTCTTAGCTATTTAGGAATTTGGTTTAGGTTCACACTCAGGAAACATATACTCTCTTTTTAAGATCAAAAAGATGATCCAATCGATCTTTTTCCAAGGGAAATTGGTTTTTAGTATCGATTAAAAAGCACTTTAAACCTACTGCGGTCGCTCCCATGTAATCATCTTTGTAATTATCACCGACAAAAACGGCCTCCGAGGGCTTGATGTTCAATTTATCTAAAGCATGTCTAAAAATCTCTGGGCTGGGCTTTCGTTTTCCAAACTCAATAGAAGTCACGACCAAAGGGAAATACTTTTCTATATCCATTGCTTTTAAATTCCTTTGTATAAGCGGCGGATAATGGGTATTAGAAGTGATGCTAAGCCTATATTGGCAGGATAAATCTTCAAGAAAAGCCGTTATGCCTTTAAGATAAGTTGTTCCTTGGTTCCATTCGTCTACGAATGTTTCTACAAAGCCCTCCAGTATCTTCTGAGATGGCACCGAACCAAATTGATTTTTAAAGAACAAAGATGCCACATCAAACATGTGGTATTCCTGCAGTGTCTTTTGAGCCTCAGTTTCTAGCGTCTCAAAGCAACGTTCCCAAGCGGCATCAAACATGTCTTTGGAGATCTGAAAACCATTGTTAACAAGATTGTTCACCGTTTTATCCGTGCCCTGCAAACACAAATCGGGAGAATAACCAACCAATGTACCAAAAAAGTCGAAGATTATGTCTTTGGTCATTAGTTAATATTCCTTCTCTCGTATCGTTATTCCAGTTACCACGAAATACTTAACTCCTTTTTCAACGCCTCCACATCAACTTTTAGCAAGTTATTTGTTGCCATTTCATTCGACTGCTCATAATGCAAAAGAAGACTTTTAAGTAAATCTCTGCCTTCTTCTGTTTTTGTTGCCTGCCGTGGGGTCATATTGTTAAGAGCAGGAACTGGGATATCAAACCATTTTTGCCAGTGTTTGCGATTATACTCCTCAATATGAGCACGAACCTCTGGTGGCATATTCTTTGAGGGGGGTGATCCAGAATTTCTAACCGATTCTTTTTTGTCCTTCATTGCTTCCAGTTTTTGTTCAATTGGTTCAACAAGGGTTGCTTTATAATTTGCTTTTTTACCCAAACGACTTTCGATCTCCGTCCTGATTCTTTCCGCTCTTTTGACAGAATTAACTTCTGCAACAAGTCTTTTCCCATCTATTTTAACTCGCCCAAGCACAATAGGGTCTTCATCAAAAACTTTATCTCCGTGTTTCGTGTGACCAAGCCACGGTATCTCAACAGCAGTAACCTTACCGTCCTCAACTTTTGCTTCTTCCAATAAGTCCTCTTCGGACTCTTGTATCGATGCTAAATGTTTAAGAGCATGAAAGGCATCGTGAGAGGATTCAATATCAAAAATAACCTTCTGAGGAACCAATGGATCCCCATCGGTGTTATGGAGAGAGATTCTCTGTTCATTCATACCCTTGACTATATCGAGATAAGCAAGCCTTATTATAGGCTCGAACTTGGTAAGATCCTCAGTCAATATTTCCTTATGCCTTGCCTTTTTTGCTATGCGTTTTCTTAGTTCTAAAATCTGCTGTTTGTAAATTGGAGGCAACGGATAAGGAGCTGTTCCCATATTCATGAATTTTCCAGCAAGATTCATAACGCTACAAAAAATGATATGTCCAACTTTTAAGATCTCTGAGCCAGATTTCTCGATAACATCATACTCGGTGTTCCTAAGAAGATCTCGAACCGTCATTCCAATCCCAGACTGTACGCCAACTACTTCGTATATACTGAAAGGGCATCGATTGGCTGCGTCTAAGATATTCCTTTCGTCTGCTAATAGACGTCCGCCAAATTTCTTTAAAAAAGACTCTGCAACCGTGGTATTGATAGGCGCACCTTCTTTGCTAACTTCTTCTGGGTCGGTTTCTGTCCAATTAAAAAGAAACCACGGCATGAAAGCCATGTTCATAAGGGAATCTGGATCAAACTCATCTTCGTTCTCAAGGTTATTAAAGATGTCCCAAGCACCTAACAGGATATCCTCGCCAAAAACATCCTGACCGTGGTTAATAAGTTTTGGAATCAAGTCTGATTCCAACTTTCTTAATCGCAGATACTCAAAATCCGCTACTTGTGATTTGGCTTCCATTTCAAGACAGCATTTTTTGTATTTTAATCCGCTACCACACGGGCAAGGATCATTACGACCTACCTTCATCATCATGACTCCTATGTGACTGGAGCCTGATTAATACCATTTAGTCCAAAGTTATTCAATCCAGCAATGACTGACGACGAGGGTCGGCGTCTTGTGGTGCAAAATGGAAGTTTGCCCAAGCGTGAGATCCAAACCAGTCTAGGGGCAATCTCAGTTAAGCAGCCACGTGTTAATGATCGGCGCATAGACGCACAAGGGGAAAGGATCCGCTTTCATAATTCAATTTTGCCACCATACTTGCGTAAAACTAAGAGCATCGAGGAGCTGATCCCATGGCTTTATCTCAAGGGAATTTCCCCTGGAGATTTCTCAGATGCCCTAGCAGCAATTCTTGGCAAAGACGCACCAGGACCTTCCGCGACGACAGTCACCCGGCTAAAAGCTGGCTGGATCGATGACTACAAGTCCTGGAGCAAACGTTCACTCAAAGGAAAACGCTTCGTTTATATCTGGGTTGATGGGATTTATTCACGTATCCGCCTTGGTGACGATGACGAAAAACAGTGTCTTTTGGTAGCCCAAAGCCATCGAATGTCTATGGAAGGATCGCGACGATCTTTTAGCGTTCTATGATTTTCCAGCGGAACATTGGAAGCACATCAGAACAACCAACCCTATCGAGTCGACGTTTGCTACAATTCGGCTTCGCACCCGCCGAACGAAAGGGCATGGATCTGCAGAAGCTGCTCTCGCCATGATGCTTAAGTTAGCTCAATGTGCCGCCAAACGTTGGAAAAAACTACGAGGATCCGAATTGCTAGCTGATGTGATTGATATCAACGTGATGTTCGTTGATGGGGTAAAAAGGATGGCTGCCTAAATGACTCATCCACAACATTTGACAATTTCTCTCATCCCTGACCACTACGTAAGATCCCCTACTGGGCCATCCAATCACAGACAAATCACAGACAAATCTTACGCCTGCAATCCAAGATAGATCGTACCCTGATCGCGCCTTCTTTGCTATCAGAAGGTGCCTTTTTTGTCACCAACAAGCTAGGCAATTTCAAAAACCAGGTCCAATAAATACCATTTCAGGCTTTGTTTAGTGCTGGCTGTGGTTTTTGTTTAGATTCTTTAGAAGTAGGAAGCGGCAAAGTTTTTTAAGGTTCTTGCTAATGATGCTGAAGAGATTTTTTATTTTTCGAATACTCTCGCGATCAATTTTC
>CAILAO010000128.1 GCA_903832105.1 uncultured Pseudomonadota bacterium
CAGTATCCAGAATGTTAAACTGTCGTCTCGCAGGTCTAACGGGAGGACCATGATACTGGATTCCGAGGAGCCTCAGCATATTCATGACGGCGGGCGGTGAGGTGTAGGTGGCGCAGTTTTCTGGATTGATCGTCCCTCCGCACGTTTCGCACCGCGTAACATCGATCTTAAAAGCCCGTTTAAGTAAACGGGACCAGGAAAGTCTGACTCTCATCTCCCCTATCGCCAAGTTCGGTGATGAACCCCTTCTTAACATTCATGAACACGGAGCCCTATTCAAATAGAGGCTACTGATTTTTAACAAACAGGATCGAAATCTCAGCAATTTCAAGCTGCGTCTGAGGCATTACGTTACAGACATCGACACTTAAATTTTTGGCCACTCCATCATCGGCAAAGGTGCGCTTTGTTGACTTTTCGAATACTTCGCTTGATTCCACATGAAAGATAGCTCCGCCGCTGCCATCATCCGCAAAAAACTGCCACTGGTCAAGATCTGTAGCCTGAATGGCTGTCGGATCTTCAAAGACTCGGTTCGTGCCATCGATGTCTTGAAAACTCCCCACCACAGCGGCAAGAGGAGATGTGGGTCTGTCGTGCAGGTTTTCTGTGCGAACCCATGCGTCTGCGTAATAACGCACGGTGGCGATAGCCGTACCAGCCCCCAAGAAAGTTTTCTTAGGTGATGCGACAAAACAGCCAACTCTTACTTGATCGGAGTAAGTCACACCCCAACCGTGTTCAAGCCTGCTTCCTTCGGTCTTTACGAAATCGTCGGGTTTAAATGTATATCGTTTCCAGTTGTCTCCATATTCGACTGTTTCGCCGAAAGCATGAGAGGCTATGATCAGCCCCAATATCGAGGTAAAACCTCGAATGGCTTTTTGAAACTCGCTACGCCTTTTCATACATGAACTCCTTTATCTGTTTATGGTTTGTAACCTAATCGAAAAGCATCAAACTGCTTATTTCCTAGTGGATCTTGCGCCTTAAATTGTCCCTGACTCGTAAGCTGATTATAGAGACCAACTGGATCACTTGGTCCGCTTTCATTGACTAAATTAACCATTCGTGCGGTAATGATCGGGCTCGCAAATGATGTCCACATGACAGGAAAAGCACCAGCCCCGATACCCCAAGTCACTCTGAATGAGGATGGACCGTCAGTGAGATCCCCGGGACCAGCGTTGACAAACACATCATAGCAGTGATCCGCGCGGCGTATAGACGCTGGGATAAGACTTGCCACATCCTCAAAAGAACCCCCTTCGGCCGGTAATAAACCATCGTTTCCAGTAGCATTGTAAAAACCGACTCTAATACGATTGGGAAATCGCTCAGTGCTACAGTCGAGCGGATTTCTTTCCGCAGTCGCGTCTTCGACAGTTGAAAAGCCATTACGTCCGGATTGCACGACCAGAACATCCGGAATATTTGTCAAAACCTCGTAAAATTGGAGATATAACTCTAGCAATTTTTTGATCTCTTCATCACTGAATGATATGTCTGGGCATTCAGCCTTTGCCATTGTCTCTAAAACCGAAGGGTCATGTCCTACCGAAAGATTTATAATCGTGATTCCGAGTTCTTGAATTAGTTGCTTCAAAGAAGAACTCCCCAACTGTAAGCGTTCGCTGATTTGATTCCACTTTTTTTGGCACAGAACATCCTGGTCCAATGCAAAGACATCGTCATCAGCGAAAACGAAAGGTGTTTCGGGGCTATTTTCTCCGATAATACTGGTTGTCACCAGTGCATGCCCATTACTTGGGTTATTTGGCAATATAGTAACTTCAATTTGGCTTATAATAGCGGGGTTCTTAGTATCCATCGCCAGAATAGTGCCTGTCTCAGGGTGATCAGCAATATCATCCTGAAGCAATTTTACTAAGGCTTTGGGAGCTTTTTTTGGATTTACGAGGTGAGATTGCTTAGCATAGGTCCCATCAGATGAAGACAAAAGCACGCCTTTGGTCCGATGACGATACTTCCCATAAATAAAATGCCAAGGAATTGATTCCAATACAAGAACAACCGGTCCAGATTTGTTGAACATAAAATCGTTAGCGTCCCATTCAAGATCGACAGGTGTGCACAAAGGTGAACGTTGGTTTTCAGGACCATCACAGGTTTTAAGAATTTGAGCCGTATCTTCGATGGCCTTCTGGACGGCCTCTCGGTCTTTTTGCGGTCCCCTTTGCCAATTTGGTTTTATCGACGTCTTATTTTTGTCGCTTGGACTATCGTTTCCGTTGTTATCTTGATGTTTGTTTTTATCGAGCACGGTCCCGCAACTACATACGAACAAAATGATTGCGACTGCTTTTATTAAAATCTTCATAGACCTTCTCCATCTTTTTGAGTCATCTGTGTAGAAAGCATTTGTGGATAATTCCTTTGTAAGAACTCTTGGATAGTCTTCACACCAACACGATCTCGCATTGCCAGTACGATCCCCGTCGCAACGCTCCGATCAGCTAAAGAGAGATTGTCTTTATTTGCTGCGGGACTATGCCCGATTGCCTTAAACAGGGATTCGTCGTCCCTGAACAAGCTATCTCCTGAATTGTGAGCTATGGCATTCTGAACGAGCGCGACAAGATCTTCGCTCTGCTCCTTTACCGTTTCGCCGCGATTATCTAGGGTATTCGCCAAATCTGCGATTGCCTTTTGTAGAGGTTCAACACGGCCTTCTGATGCTAAATACGCTAGAAACTTTATGTTGTAGACACGCGCGAGCGCCAAATCTTTTCCGAGATCTACCGAAAACGAGGCTGGGTCTGAAACAAGCTTAATTGCATTTGAGATGGCAACTTTGTCCTCAGCCAGATTTTTAAAGGATTCTTTTCTAAGGGTTTCCGAAAAAAACATATTTTGGCTTTCATGCAACGCGCGATATATCTTGGTTAGTTCTTGCATCTGAACTCTTTCTTCCTCTGCTGCGATTGATGCCGATTTTTTTCTTTTTATTAGAGCTGAAATGGATGCTTTTCTTCCTTCCATCGCAACCCGCATCGATTCTGGCACCACCGGTTTTGATATCCCTGAAATATTAAAAGGATGATAAGGTCCTGCGTCGGCATCATCTTTTGGCTTACTCAAGAACGTTTTTGACAAAACGCCCCATATGCCTGCAGTCACGGCGACGGTGATGACCGTCGCCCATAATAGCTTCTTTCTGTTAGATCTAAACCACATGGTAACCGTCCTCTTTTAATCTTACTGGCGTAATAGAATTTGGCCGATTTCAGCATCGAGGGCATTTTGCCAAAGAAGATCGCCCACAACGACGCCTTCAGCAATCAGGAGGTGTTCCGCTTTTTCACCGGTCTGCACCAAAAGATTGTATACATGTTTCGAAGTATGCTCCCGGCTAATTGCGGTAATCACAAGTGGAAGCCCGTACATATCAACTAACATATCGTTAAGAGTGACCTCGTTTGCTCGTATCATTCGTCCGTCACTCAGAAGAAGAGCATGGTTTTGTGTCACCTTTAAAGTTCGCCCATCGACAAATGTGAAAACGAATAGCGCAGGATCTTCCGGACCGCTTGTGGTGTAGGAGATCTGATGCGGAGCAAGCTTTAGATCATCGAGCGTAGCCTCAGCCATCGGGCTATAAAGCCATGTCGATTGATCGATGAGTCTTGCTTCCTTCCAAGCAAATCCCTGATCATTAATCGTTAGGATTCTAGTGTCTTGCTCGAAGCAACTGCAAGGACATGCCGTGTAGATGACTCTTCCAACACAAAAAACCCCAACACCGTGATTTCTCGCATAGTCCCTTTGCTCGTCAGAAAGGCATTCACCAGTCGTATCAGACGTCAGGTTGAGACACTTTTGCACATCAACATCCGTTGTGTTTCCACATCGATCCCAGTACTTCGGATTGCATAGATCCCAATCAGAGGGACAATCACCGGGTGGATTCCCTGCGATCGCAGTAAAACTAAAAGCTAACGACAGTGCGACCACCATTGTTCGAAATCTGCGAGTTTTTAAAGTGGTTGATTTCATAAAATTCATTCCTCCTGATAGTGGCTGTCCATTCCAAAGACAGCAAATTATTGACATTGTTCGCCAAAGTTTCCACTCGCGGACGCTTGGTTTAGACACTTGACCTTTTCGATCGACGCTTTAAGTAACTGCTCATAAGCAATACGATATTTGTCCATTAAGTCGACGAGCGACTCTGCTTCGTCAGCAGCTTGCGTCATTTCATTTCGTAGTATTTCCAAAAAGTTTCCGGCCGCGTTGTTGAAATCTTCCGGAAGCTCTTGATTCACGCCGTCTAGTGTGCTGTTGACAACACCTAACAACACCGCCAAATGCGGATTCCATTGACTTGTATTTTTCATCACTTCAAGTTTGTCCTTCATGATTAGTAGATGATCACGCGACCAACGCTGAAGCTGATCAAAACTTTTCGCAAGCTGGTAAAGTAGAATGGTCTTTTTAACAATCTGAGCATGAAGCCTGGCTGACTCCTGCCAGCGATCTATAGTTGACGCAGAAGGAACCAAAGATATTCCTTTGACAACAATCTCGCAATCCTTGCTTAGACTTGATGCGTATGCTTTTTGAGGATTTGGAACCCAGCTCTTTAGATATCGATTCGCTTTAATAATGATCCGCTGCGGTTCAGACGATCTCAAAAAAGTCTTTGACTCAACATCGCTGGTCAAACCGATGTCAAATTGGTTTCCTCTACACGAAAACACATAATTTACTGTGACATCACTCTCGAACTCGCACTGACTAAAAATGGTCACGTCCTGAATTCGGCACCCAGTCTGATCGCTTCCATTGTCGTAATCGCAGTTTATGCCGATCTTCTGGCCGAATGCTTGTCCTCCAAAGAGAACAGCTAGAGCCAAAAAGAAAACCCTAAAAAATCTCATTTGAACCTCCTTAAACATTTGAATTGTTGCTCAATCTCAATATTCGCACGCTAATTTTGCGCCGAGTCCATTTCCATGTGAAACCCAGATTGAACAAAATCCCTTGTGCAATTGACGTGCCATTAAACGCATTTGATTGCTCCAATTTTTTCGGGCTCTTAACAACGTTTCGAATTACCTGAAATTTCGTGTAAAATATCAATAACGGTCAAAACTGCACACTCTTCGACATTGACCATCTCGACAAAAATCTTTCAAAAACGGACTCGTGTCATGACCGGATTCCGGCCAGATGACCGAATTCCAGCCACTTTCTGTCCAAAATTGAGCCAATTTCAAACGATCGAACGTCCTCTCTCGACGCACCAAAATAAACAGATCTTTGTAGATGCGTGAAATTTTTAGCTGCAGAATGTTTGAAATGTCGACGTCTACTTTTTTTCTGCGATGGACTCATTCTTGCACATACGTGCGACGTTTCCCCATGTTTCCCCACGTCTCTCAGAAGGAGACCATCGCATAGAGGAGGTATTTAACATGAAAAGACGTACATTCTTTTTAAAATCATTCTTTCTAATAGGTCTCTCTTTCGTACTCGATCAGGGCGCTCTAGCGAGTGATGATCTTGCGAGTCGTGAAGCTGCGGCTGCCAAGCTCATGTCAGATGCTAATCTTCTTTCGCAGTTCTCTGGACGTTATAAGAGCGTCCGCGACCACTACGTCGTCGGAGAGGGTGGTCTTCAGAAATCCGTTCAAACATGGTTAAAGGATGTCGATTTCTGGATGGACATTTGGTTTAAAGTCTTGGCATATGGAGATCTAGCCGGTTCAGATGTCAACCTTTCAGCCATCCAATCAAATATCGAGCCCCTTCTTAAAGAGCAAGAAATTCTTCTGGTCCTGCTTGTGGAAGAATCACATAAAATCCGCGAGATGTCAGACATCGCGTTAGGCATTTTGCAAAAAGCTCTCCCTATTGCACCCGATACCCTTCCTCAAAACCGCGATATCGTCGACCGAGCGATCGAAAGAACAAATGATTTGAAGCAATCGATTACGATATTAGGCGCCACCCCTGATAAACGTATCCGAGAGCTCGCAAAGCTTGCGGAACCGGGCCGCGATGGCGTGATCGCAAAACTCAGGGCGAATCTGCTGACCATAGGCCGCGCTGATCTCGTCACACAACTTGATCGCGTTGGTTTGATTTTAAAAGCTGAAATGATCATCGACCCATATTTGACAAAGCTTGAATCGGATGAGAGGAAGATGAGCAAGCAGTTTATATTCCTTCAAGTGTTCGCAATGCAAGAAACCCTGCTTCAATCGAGACATGATTGTTCTCGTACCAAAGACGCCATCGAAAGCGTTAAGACCGAATTACCGCCTTCTCTTATTAAAGCATCTCAAGATCGATCAGACATTTTATGCCGAACGATCGAAAACTATCAGCAGCAAATGACAGAGCTAAACATGAGCCTCTCTGAGATTGTGAAAGCACAGTCTTCTCAGTTTGCTGAATTCTTCGCCACACGTTGCAAGTCCAATGCGCCTTTTCCCTATTGCGAAAAAGTCGCACTGCTTGCGTCTATTAAGCCTGAAGAGTTCAGCCATATGGATGATAATCGGCTCAAATTTGTAGAGAATTCCTGGCGAAATATTCAGGACCAACAATAAATTAAAGAAAGGACACTCACATGAGACTGATTAAATATTCGCCAATTCTAAGGCTTCACATG
>CAILAO010000129.1 GCA_903832105.1 uncultured Pseudomonadota bacterium
GGGACAAATTGGACGTGTTCAAGCGATGCTAATTCCGGCGGAACAGTGACAAGCGTGGCGTCGGGACCAGGGCTTACCGGTGGACCCGTCACGGGCACCGGGACGTTATCTCTTGCAACATCAGGCGTTACGGCCGGGACATACACCAAAGTCACGGTTGATACCTATGGCCGTGCAACGTCTGGGACTACGCTCGCGGCAAGCGATTTACCTAGCAGCATTGATGTGGCCAAGGTCGGCAGTGGCGGTGTGGATAACACTGAGTTTGGATACCTCGATGGCGTTACGTCAGCCGTTCAAGCCCAGCTTAATGGAAAAGTCGCAGGTCCAGCTTCGGCTACTGACAATGCAATTGCTAGGTTCGATGGTACGACTGGAAAACTCGTACAAAATTCGAGCGTGGTGATTGACGATTCTGGGAATGTAGGCATTGGGACGACGAGTCCCGCAGCCGTAATGGACGTGAGTGGCGGTATTGTGACCCGCGCTCAAGTCCCGGCAATTTCTTACTTGGGGGATGTCGATACGGCAAAGTGGAGTTCCAAACTTGGGAGCTACGCGTTATCTTTTGGTCGAGACAACGGAGGCACCGGTTATGAGTCTTGGTCAGCATACGGGAGAACTTTTGGATCGACGGTCATGTTCACGAACCAAAACGGCCTTGAAACTTATGGAGGGACTCACCTCGCAACAAATACTGGCGGCGTCGGCATTGGGACAACGAGTGCAATTGGAAAATTGCAACTAGGAAGTAATACCTTTAGCGGAAGTAACGGCGTTTTCGCTGACGGAAGGATAGGTATGATGCTCAATGGGGCACTGACTTCAATGGTCTATGCTAGTACATACAACGATCCAAGCTATCCTGATTACGGACTAGTTTTTATTCATGGACCTTCAACTTCTAATTACAATGTTTGGAGCGTCAGTCCTGACGGGCCAGCAAAGGGGGATTCGCTCAATTTTATTTATGGAGCAAACGCATCAAATATTCATTCAGCAACTCCGAAAGTTGTATTCGATGGGAATGGCAACGTCGGCATTGGGACGACAAGTCCATCGGCGGCGTTATCAGTGACTACGTCAAAGGGAGCGGGAACAACAGCCAATTGGTATGACCCAACCAATTACGCTGCACAAATTCATCACGGCACTAATTCTCCACAAAGGTATGGTTTGCTTTTATCAGACTATTGGCGGAGTTCGGAAAACTATCTTTTTGCGGTTGATGGTAGAACATTTGTCGATGGCACCGTAGCTAATGATTTGCATAGTCCTCACTTTGTCGTAAAAGGCGATGGTAACGTCGGCATCGGTACCAATTCTCCGGGTAGCAGGTTAGATGTTCGGGGGGGGGTGTTACGGCTGACCGATGACAGCGGCACAAGGTATGGGGCTATTTATCATAGCAATGTCGGCAATTTTCATCTTGAAGCTGTTGGTGGTGGACAGACCTATATTAATTGGGCGGGCGGTGGCGCGGTCAACATTGGTAATGGATCGGGAACCTTTGGTCCGATCAATGCCTCAGCATTCAATACGCAGTCCGACATCAGAACAAAAACAGATATTGTACCTATCGTCTCCTCGCTTGATAAAATCATGAAGCTTGAAGGCGTGTATTTTCGTTATCAACAAGACGAGCAAGATTCTAGGCGAATTGGACTTATCGCTCAAGATGTTGAGGAGGTCTTTCCTGAAGCAGTTTCCGAAAATGCGGTGGGTTTTAAGCAAATCAACTATCCGGCGCTTATTGGTCCGCTTGTCTCTGCGGTAAAGGAAGTAAAAAACGAGAAAGATAAAGAAGTGTCTTCTTTACAGGAAAAAATCGCAAAATTGGCAGATGAAAACGATGCACTAAAATCTCAATTAAAACAGCTTAAACAAATAGTTTGCCAGGAAAATCGTTTGATAGACTTTTGCAAGGATTGATTTTAACAGGACAAATAAAGGTCGAATACTGGCTAATGACCGCCCCCATTCAGATATCGACGATCGCAGGTTAACCTTTCATACCCCCATATTTTATGGTAGATTCAACGCAACGGAATCACAACGGAATTAAATTCTTTTTTTTAGGGGGAACAAATGTCAAAAGCATTGATCTTTTCGGTTTTCGTATTTTTTTGGAGCTTTTCTGATTTTGTTTTCGCACGACCTTTTAACCTCGACTTCGAACATGTTCCAAGTCAATTGATTGTCAAATTTGCAGGCGATTCAAAGACCGCTGCAAACCATTCCGTCCTTCGAAAGCTCGGCGGTGAGATTCTCGTGGTTTTTCGTACAAACGGAGCGATACTCGTCAACTTTCCACAAGCAAAATCTGAAAATGAGCTTGATGTTATAGCTGCCAAACTCTCCAAAATTGATACGGTAGACTACATCGAAGCCAACACGCTGGCCTATTTTGATACAAAGATCCCCAACGACCCTCGCTTCAAAGAACTCTACGCTCTTCACAATACGGGCCAGCATGATGAGGACCATCCTGATGTTGATATTGGCGCAGCCGAAGCTTGGGATATCACGACGGGGTCTCGGAACGTCCTCATTGCCGTCATTGATTCCGGCATTGACTATAGCCATCCGGATATTGCTCCAAACTATTGGAATAATCCCGGTGAGACTGGCTTGGATGCTCAAGGCCGCGATAAACGCTCCAACGAAGTCGATGACGATCACAACGGATTTATCGACGATTGGCGTGGGTGGAACTTTGCGGCCGGCAACAATAACCCCATGGATTCCAACGGCCATGGAACCCATTGTGCCGGTACTATTGGCGCAAAAGGCAACAACAATATTGGCGTAGTTGGTGTTAATTGGGACGTCTCGCTTGTTGCTCTCCGTATTGCGAGCGACAAAGAAAAAGCGATCCCGGTATCAAAAACTATCTCGGCCATCGAATATGCTACAAGTATCGGCGCTGTCGCAACCAACAACAGTTATGGAAGCCGCGCTTTTTCTCGAACGGAATTTGCCGCCATTGAAGCCGCCGGAAAAAAAGGCATCCTCTTGGTTGCCTCGGCCGGAAACAATCTGGAAGATGATGACGAACTCCCGCACTATCCGGCGTCATACCAATTGAACAATGTCATCTCAGTCGCAGCTGTCGATCCGGATGATTCTTTGGCTGATTACTCGAGTTGGGGCATCAAGACTGTTCATGTTGCCGCGCCAGGAAGCTTCATTATTTCGACAACCCCCAAAAACACCTACTCAGACTTCAGTGGCACTTCCATGTCAACGCCTCACGTCACAGGGTCTGTCGCTCTGATCAAATCTGTATTTCCAAACCTTTCCGGGTTCGAAATCCGCTCCCGACTCTTTAACACCGTCACCAAAACGCCTGCACTTGAAGGGAAAATAATGACTGGGGGGCGAATCAATGTTTACCGAGCTTTATCACAGAAGTTAACCATCGACGATTGATCATTGGATTAAGTTTAAAATCGTAGACATCGACTTCTGCTTAGTCTTGAAGCACATAAACGTGATCTTTTCTCTAGAAACGCTAGCTTTTTCGCCAGGACCTTCAACTAGTTTACGGTAAAGCCAGTTGGCAAAGCTAAAGTCTTCGGAAAAGAGATCACGATTAAGCCATAAGACAATGACGAAGATTAAGTCTAAGCGACAGAAGGCTTTTACGCCAATTGAGTACACGCCCTGAACTGACCCTGAAGTCTCACCCGTTAAATTTTCTGACAAACTAACAGTTGCAAATATGGCGCAGGGGTTCCTTCTTGAGCACCGGTTTCTTGAAGCGTTACGCCCGTCACTGCGCGTTCCGTGTTGCCGCTGTAATCAGCCACGCCAAGGTTAGATCCGTTTTGCGTCCAGCCGCGACGAGCGTTGATTCTATGGACATGTCCTGGATCATTGATAACGTGCGAATGTTTACCAACAGCGCGATTTTCTTGATCCGCGAGTGCAGTTCCTACTTGAGCTCCGATCTTACCGCTTTCTTGGATACCTACGAGAACTCTTCCTCGCGCGTTTTCGAGGGGGAGCCAACCGGTTGGACATTCCGCAAGATTAAAAAACATCACAGCACCCGAAGGAACGTCAGCGGACGCATCTTGCTTTGCACAAATGGTACCTGAAAACGCAAAAAGGGTTGTGATGCTAATAAAAAAGACTGCGGTAAAAACGACCCTAGCCATGACGACCTCCTTTTAAAAGGGATAACAGAGTCCATTATACCCGAATTAAAGGAGGTCTTTCACGCAGATTCTTCTGCGACAATCAATGTGTTAAAGAAACTTGCGCCTGAGCCATCTCAGCTTCAGTGACTTTCCGAAGCTTTTCGAAGAGTTCGTCGTGTTCGACAACGCCTTCTTCATTGGTTTTCCAGATCAGGGCGTGCATTAGAACGGTGTCCATATGCTCAACGAGCACGACGTCGAGTTCTTTAAGGATATTCTTCGGAATATCTCGCAAGTCCTTCTCATTTTCCTTAGGAACGATGATCTTTGTGAGGCCAGCGCGGTGAGCAGCGAGCATTTTCTCTTTAAGACCGCCAATTGGAAGAACGCGACCACGCAATGTAATTTCTCCAGTCATCGCTACGTGGCGGTTAATAGGCCTCTTTGTTAAGGCGCTTGTAAGCGCGGTGGCCATGGTGATACCGGCCGAAGGACCGTCTTTAGGAATCGCTCCTTCAGGGACGTGAATATGGATATCAACTTTCTGATAGAAATCAGTTTCTAGCCCTAGAAACTCCGCCCTCGAACGGACGTAACTCATTGCAGCTTGCGCGGATTCTTGCATCACTTCGCCCAGTTTTCCTGTGATTGTCAGTTTACCTTTGCCTGGGACGATGGCAACTTCAGTGACCAGAACATCACCACCGACTTCAGTCCAAGCGAGACCGGTGCAAATGCCAATCTCATCAACGGTACTCTGGAGTCCGAGCCTCCACTTTCTAGGTCCAAGAAACTTGGAAATGGACTTCTCTCCGACCACTTCAACAATCTTAAAATTAAGTTTCGCAACCAAGGGTTGCTCAGTTTTAACGGAAGGCACTTTCGCTGGTGCCGTATCAACAGTTTCCTCAGCTTGGGTATCTAATTCTTGATCGATATCTTCTTCCCCTATGGGGTCGTCAACAGGTCCATCGTCGGTTTTCACTAAGACGACAGGCAAATTTTTATTTTCATCTTCGATTTTTTCCGGAACGACTTCGACCGTTTGAGGACCATGCTTCTTCAAATGTTTACGCGCAATCTTTCTACAAATGGAAGCCACTTCACGTTCGAGACTCCTGACTCCGGACTCCCTGGTGTAGTAATTAACGACTTCTCGGATTGCTTTTGGCTGGAACGTAACTTCATGATATTCAAAAAGTCCATTTTCTTTGAGCTGTTTAGGAACCAGAAACTGCAGAGCAATCTGAAGTTTTTCCTCTTCGGTATAGCCAGCAATCGAAATGACTTCCATACGATCGAGGAGCGGCCTAGGGATTGTATGAAGGGAATTTGCCGTTGTAATAAAGAGAACCTTTGAAAGGTCAAAATCGAGGTCGAGATAATGGTCATTAAATGTGTGATTTTGCTCAGGATCAAGGACTTCAAGGAGAGCTGACGACGGATCGCCCCGGAAGTCTTGGCTCAGCTTATCGATCTCATCGAGCAAAATTAGCGGATTCGACGATTGGGCTTTTTTCATCGCGAGAACGATTTTACCCGGCATGGATCCAATGTAAGTACGTCTGTGACCACGAATCTCTGCTTCGTCTCTAACTCCACCAAGTGAAAGTCTGACGAAATTCCGACCAGTCGCTTCGGCAACGCTTCGTGCAAGTGAGGTTTTCCCAACCCCAGGAGGTCCCACCAAGCAAAGAATTGGCCCTTTCATGTTCTGGACCAGGGCTCTGACAGACAGATACTCAAGGATTCTATCCTTGACTTTTTCAAGACCGTAGTGATCGCGATCTAAAACTGTCTCGGCAAGTCCAATATCACGTTTTTCTTCTGTGAACGTACCCCAAGGAAGACAGAGAACAGAGTCAATATAATTTCTTACAACAGTCGCTTCGGCCGACATGGGGGACATCATCTTGAGCTTGCGGAGTTCTTTTGAAACCTTGTCGCGAGCCTCTTCAGAAAGTTTTTTCTTTTTAATGAGACTTTCTAGTTCTTGAATTTCAGCTTTGCCGTCGTCGCGATCACCGAGTTCTTTTTGGATCGCAGCCATCTGCTCGTTCAAATAGTACTCTTTTTGAGTTTTCTCCATCTGCCGTTTTACACGAGCGCGAATCTTTTTTTCAACCCGCATAATTTCAATTTCGGATTGAATAAAGCCGTAAAGTTCCTCAAGGCGGACGCGAGGATTCGTTTCTTCGAGGAGACGCTGCTTGTCTTGCAGCTTTAAATTTGTAAGATGTGCGATCAGCGTATCTGCGAGCTTTGATTCATCATCGATTTGAGCGATCGAAAGAAGCATTTCAGGAGGAATACGCTTGTTAAGCCTCACATAATTGTCAAAGGCATTTTTTACAGTGCGGATGATAGCCTCGTTTTCGACTCCCTTGCCTTTTTCTTCGACTAACTCTTCGGCCTCGACAAAAAAGAACTCTTCCGTGTGGATGTATTCGATGACTTTAGCTCTACGGACGCCCTCGACTAAGACTTTAACGGTGCCATCGGGAAGGCGGAGTAGCTGAAGGATTGTAGAAATTGTGCCAACACGAAAAATATCTTCGACCGACGGGTCATTTGTTTTGGCCTTAATCTGCGCGGCAAGAAGAATCTCTTTGTTTCTTGACATCGCCTGTTCCAAGGCATGGATCGATTTGTCACGCCCCACGAAAAGAGGAACAACTGTGGACGGAAACACCAGGATATCGCGCAGCGGAAGCAGCGGCAACTTAACACGCTGGGAACCACTATTTTCGTTTGTATCGGTCATGATTCCAAAGCCTCCATTTTAGCGTTTAGATTTTTACTCCATCAAAAATCCCGGACGAACGTCACAAGCAAATGACTCTATTTTTTACTAGTTTATCCCAAACCACTGACCTCCGCACATCACATTTTTCGACTGCCTATAATTTCATCCTACCGGCGCCGACCAAATCACCTATTACAGCACCTAGCACGCTAGGTCAACGACTTCAACAGACGCCCAAAAATATATTTTTATCTCATTTATATCAACATGTTAAAACGTCTACTTTGCACTTCCAATGCCCATTTCAGTGCGTTTCTTTTTCTCGGCGGCCCTTTCTTCTTCAGATCTGTAAACCAAGATTGGATTCGCCAGCGTCAAAATGCACTCTTCTGTGATAACGACTTCCTTCAATTCCTGTCGGCCAGGCATTTCGTACATAGTCTCAAGCATCGATCGTTCGAGGATTGATCTGAGACCACGAGCACCGGTTTTGCGCTTAATGGCTTCTTTGACCACCGCGACAAGGGCGCCATCTGTAAACTTCAGTTCGACACTTTCGAGCTGAAATAACTTATGGAACTGTTTTACGATAGCGTTCTTTGGCTGAGTTAAGATTTGGATAAGCGCCGCTTCATCAAGTTCTTCCAGAGGGCAGACCACAGGGAGACGGCCAAGAAACTCGGGAATCATGCCGAACTTCATAAGATCCTCTGTTTGAACTTGTGCAAGCAGTTTATTTAGATCCCGTTTATCTTTCGAATGAATATCAGCCCCAAATCCGACGCTGGAGATTTCAATTCTAGAGGCAATGATATCTGTGAGCCCTACAAAAGCACCACCGCAAAGGAAAAGAATATTTGAAGTGTCGACTTGCAGGAATTCTTGCTGTGGGTGTTTGCGCCCCCCGCGCGGCGGGACGTTGGCGATGGTACCTTCGATGATCTTGAGAAGAGCTTGTTGCACGCCTTCTCCGGAAACGTCTCTAGTGATGGACGGGTTCTCGCCCTTCCTTGCAATTTTATCGATTTCATCAACGTAGGCAATACCACGCTGCGCAAGCTCCACGTCGTAGTCGGCGTTTTGGAGGAGGCTCAAAATAATATTCTCAACGTCTTCACCGACATATCCAGCCTCAGTAAGGTTGGTGGCGTCTGCGATCGTGAATGGGACGTTTAGGATCTTGGCTAACGTTTGGGCTAGGAGAGTCTTGCCGCTTCCGGTTGGGCCGAGAAGAAGGATATTCGACTTTTGGAGCTCGACTTCGTCGGCTGCTTTTTGTTTATTGTCAATCCTCTTATAATGATTATAGACGGCGACAGACAGCGTCTTTTTGGCTTGGTCCTGACCGATGATGTAATCGTCCAGGATTTTCTTGATATCCATTGGATACGGTATTTTCCCGGTTGGGTTGACCAACTCTTCCTTTTCAACCTCTTCGGCAATGATATCGTTGCATAGCTGGATGCACTCGTCGCAAATGTAGACACTAGGTCCGGCTATAAGCTTTTTAACTTCGCGCTGACTTTTGCCA
>CAILAO010000130.1 GCA_903832105.1 uncultured Pseudomonadota bacterium
AGGTGAAGCCGGTTTTTTATTATTTTTCTTGTGAATGAACCGAATACTTGTAGGTCTCCATTTTTTACCGACTCTATTAGATATTCCCATATCATTTAGATGGGTTGTGATCTTTTGCCAGCTCCATTTATTATCATCTCTAAACTTAATAACCAGCCGGATGACTTTCACTTCTTCGGTATTCGGTTTAAGTTTTCCCCTAACAACCTTAGTCCCATATGGGGGATTGAGCCAGTGCCTATAGTTATCGGGGGTACGACCATTCATCCTATTATTGTTAATTTCGCACTTACCCAATCTTCTCAAAACTAATTGCTTCGACACCCCAACTTTTGCAGCAATTTGAGTGCAAGTAAGACCATCTTGGTGGTAAAAATGCGTCAAATCTTCTGATTTTGCTTTTTTCGGAATTGTGAAAATGCTAATGGAATCATTGAGCTTCATAGTGTTCGAGTACAATGCGGGTGACCCCACCATCCGTTACACGTAGTCACTTTCAGCAGGTCATCGAACGGCCTAGCGTATGTGTAGCTTAGCTTTCCAGACTTCAGAGAAATGTTCGATAAGACAATTTCCGCGAGCCTTGCTTTGACCATCAAATTTTGCTTTAAGCTCATGATTTTCGGGATGTTTGTGAAGAGTTCGATGATGGAAAGGCCTTTTTTGTAAGTTTCCCTGTCGGCGGCGGTATAAGCCTTAATTTCATTTTCAAAATCATCCAGTGCCTCATCTTTGATCCTCTTGAAAGCCTCATATTCGTCTTTTGTGACGACTCCCTGAGCCAGGAGATCGTGAAATCTTTTGATATCCGCTTTCAGCTCTTTACGCTTCTCCTGGATTTTATCGACCTCCTCTGTTGTATAAGTGTCAAGATCGTCCAGCCGCTTCCAGGTCTCCTCAACAAAGATCTTGGTGGCTACTGGCGTAAATCGCTCAAATGGTTTGAATGCAGCGATAAGTTGAGCGTGAATATCTTCTTGCGAGATATAATCCCTCTTGTCTGAACATTTTCTGTTGGCGCACCGGTAATAAATATAAACTTTTCCATTTGCTCGGGTTTTAGCCTCCCCAGTGATAGTATGATTGCAACATCCACATCGAATTAGACCCATAAATGGCTTGATTTCCAGTCTCCCTCTGGGATTACTCTGATATTGTTGGGCGCGTATACCACGAATCTTTTGGCATTTGTCCCAGGTTTCTTTATCTATAAGAGGCTCATGTTTACCCATTTGCTCTAACCGTTTACCCTTCACGACCATTCCCCCATAATAGAACGGATTCTTCAGAATATGTCCGACGACTCTAAAGTCATGTGTCTTGCCTGTTGCTCGCTCTAAAATCTTTATTAGATCCGTCCAAGGGGCGTTTCCTTTGGAGTAAAACTGAAAAATCTCAGAAATAGCGGGGCCGACTGTGGGATCGACTACCACAATTGATTGTTTGGTTTTTGGATCTCGATAATTCAAGTAACCAACTGGTGCCTTCCAACACCAATGCCCGTCTTCTAGGCGTGCTGTAACGCCTTTGTTGATTTCAACTTTCAAATTGTCTATGTAATATTTTCCTAAGATCGTAGAAAGGTAAAAACGTAGTTTTTCTTGTGGAGGCGAATCTGAATCAATGATCAGATTTTCTCTAGTGAAATGGAATCGGACGCCATGACTTTCAACCAATTCTTCTACAATAACAGCAGATTTAAAACCTCTGACTGCACGATCCACTTTATCGAAAATGATGTCTCTAATTTCATGCTCTTTGACATACTCCACCATTTCAAAGAAGTGCTTTCGATCTGCTTCCTTTGATGCAGACTCGATTTCCGACCATTTTTTAACTACTTGAAGACCTTTTTTGTCAGCATATTCCTGTCCAAGTTTTAGTTGAGCTGGAAGTGAGTATTGATCTTGGCTGGCGCTTGATATGCGATAAAACGCTGCTGCTGGTTTCTGACCTTTAATCAGTTTAAGATTTTCTTTCTCCATTAATATTGTTCTCCTTTACCGCCGCACTCCGATTCTCTGCGGTTTGAATCAGGAGCTGTAATCGTCTTTGGAAGTCGTTAAGCTGTTCCATTCGATATTCAAAAATCAAACCCAACGCTCTTTTTATCTCCAACAAATCCTTGTCTGACGATTTGGATATATATGTGGATCGCTTTTTTTTGCGTTGGCATTCCTTGCAAGAGGCGTCCGTTCTACTACCTTTCGAGTAGAACACTGTGAGCAACTTTTGTTGTCCACAGGTGGAACAGATTTTAAATCCCAACTCTTGCAAAATGCACCCTTTCTTTATATCCCGAATCTAAAACTTTAATCAATTTAATAACGCTTCTAATAATTAACCATCATGATGTTCGAGTCGCATTGAATACCCAACATGACTCGAACTTCAATTCTCTGATCGAATGACATTAGATATTTAAAACTGTTAGTTGTTTTTTGACCTCTTGGGATAAATCAGGGTATTCCACAGCTATTGATTCCAATATTCTTCTTTTCAGTAACCTCCTTTGTTCTGGCGTCATGAATCGACCGATTGAGTTGTGTATCAGCGGTGTATAAAAGATCCCTGCGTTTTGTTTTAAATAATCGACGGCGAGTTTTTTTTGCGAAATACTTAAATCGTAATATTGTTCCGTTTCACTGTTGTTCCAAAAATGCCGCGCCAAATCGGTCCTCTCAGCAAGAATGTTTAAGTTTTCTTGCGCGTATTTTGGCAATGAAACATTAATTTTTTTAATGTTTTCATTTGTTGCTGCGGTCAACATTTCACTCATTCGTTTCATTCTTGAATTATTCATATTATTCCCTCGTTACTTTATTTAATTGTTTTTGACTAATTCGATAATCTTACTTTTTAGGAGCCGATAAAGGTTTCTGTGTCTGATATTTAGAACAGAATATCTTTGGAACAGGTTGCCTTGTTTTTGTTATACTTGCTTCAATTCTGGCAGACGACAATGCTAAAAAATCATAAATTATATCTGCGTCTTTTTTGTTTAAATTTTCATTCAGGTATAATGAGTGAATATTTTTCTGCTCATCATAGAGGTATTTCGCTACAACAAATTCATCAACTGTAATGAAGAATGATTTGGGATCGTTATACACTGAAATGTTAGTAGAAAACATATAAAGATGTCTTCTCAATGTTTCAGCCAAAAAAGGTACATCCGAAGTCAACGATTCAAATCTATCGTGATCTCCATCTGTTACATCATGAACATAAGAGGTACTTTCTTTCATAATACCAATCCAAATTCGACGGCTTCTTAGCAATTCCCTAGTTTTAACCTTATTATCCATACATCTCTCCTTTCGTAAATTGTGTTTTGTACATTTCGATAACCAAATTCATGCTTTCTATAACGCAAAGCTTTCATTTATGCAGAAATATTCTATGTTTCCGCATAACATTACTGCGCAGTATCGCATAATCCACAAATTCTCGTCAAAGGACGGACTGATTGCAAAAAATGTTATCTGTAGATGTTAAATAATGGGGGGGATAACAAACCAATATGGAAGTTCATCGTTTGTTTCTACTACATAGGTAGGACCATCTTTTTTTCTTCGAGCTTTTTCCATGTGCCAACTTACTACTGTGCTATCCTTAATATTCTCAATGATCTTCTCAAAAAACGCTTCTTTTTTCTTGCCACCTGCTCTACTTATCAAATTATAGAAATCGTCTATATTTTGAGCCTTAAGATGCAGAGCATCATATCGAAATAAAATATCAGAATAATCAAAGTTAACCTTCCCTATAAAGCAGAAGACCCTTTTTGTTCTCAAAGAATCTTCTTCGAGCAGTTGTTCTAAGATATTATCATCAAGTTCGTTGCGGTACCCTAAAACCCATAGAACACAAACCAATCCACGCTCAAAAATCAAATCGTCTTCTGGTAAATCCAAGTATTCAATGAATTCGTCTTCATTTTCTTTTGGATTTTCCGTATAAATATCCCGCATATAAAATAGAAGTCGATTTTCTCTTGCTTCTTTCCACTTTTCAAATGTTTTATTGCAGAGTTTAGCTGCTTCTACCAGAGCGCCGTCTTTTCCCACAAGATCCTTGAAAAGATCGATCCATTTTTTCACAACCCCGCGATCCCCCGTGCGAACATACGAAAGTTGAGTATTCTTTTCACTACTGGATTCAATGTCGTCATCTGGATCAACTAAACTCCTTAGGCTCTCGGAGTAGAGTTTAAAAATGTACGAAAAATTTGTGGCTACATTTTTCGTATTTTTGTATTCTTTTTCCTCACTATAATCTAGAAGGCCATCTATTACTTTTTTGAAGTACTCAGATTTTTTTTCTCCAGACTGAAATTGTCTAGCTGCCGTATAAAGCTTGTTAGGATCTTTGAAGTTTTTAAAAAATTCTTTCCAATTTCCAGAAAACTCGTTTTCGACTCTATTACCGATTTTAGCTATATCTAGCCAAACAGATGCCATACTGGGAGTTTGTACATTAGAAGGGTACTTACTTTTATTTTTATCAACTAATCGGTGCAAACTCTTTGCGAGATTTATATAATCTTCATGCTTTTCGATTTCTCTTTCCAACAGTTTGACACATCTTTCTCCTAGAGCCTTTTTCTCATTCATTTCTTCTTCTGAAAGGTGACCATCTTCTTTTCTGCAGCCTTTTTTAAGGGAGCTTCTCTTGACTTAACATTACCATTTAACATTTTTTTCGCTGTTCGCTTCGGTTTACTCATTTCTATTTCCTGTTTTAAATGGGGCTGAATTGTTCTCAGGGCTATTTTAGCGAATAGAGTGCGAATTGTAAATAACGGGTCGTTGGCAGCAAACAAAACCATGAAAAGGAGTATTAGGCGATGAAAAAAAAGAAAAATGAAAAAAAGGCTACAACAACTGAATCCAAGAAATTTAAGGAAAGCAATTCCAAGTCATTGATGGAGAATGCTATCAAAGCTTCCATAGACTTAGAAAAAGCTGAAAATTCCAAAGCTAACAGAAATGCATCATATCTAGCAGGAAAGTACCTCCATCAAGTATCTGATAAGAACGTACTTAAGGAATTGGATTATCCCAATTTTAAGAAATTCTGCGAAGATAATATCACTCTTGGATACAAACGATGCTCTCAATTAAAAAATGGTTATGGCTGGCATCTGGAATTCATGAAAATCCCAGAAATAGAGAAATCCATCCGTGATGGATTTGTCGTCTCCTTGAACACAATTGAACTGATCGGTCGCAACAAAAAGCATTTCTCAGACGAAAGAATCAAAAATCTGATTAGGCTAACTTACATTAAAAAGCGCAGTAGATGCAGAATCGAAAAACTTATTGCGAAATGGAAGTCAGAAGACAAACCAACTCCAAATAGCACGGCCGACAAGAAAGCCGCCGCTCTCGAAAAACACGTGAGGGCCATTCAAGGAATAGAATTAGACAAGAAATGGTTTTTTGGGCTGCCTATTGGAGAGAAAAATTTGGTAAAAGAAGCAATCAAGAGCCTAATCGAGCTGTCGGAATCTTTCGAGAACCTACTAACATCTGGATCAAAACAATCGGAGACTAGCGATGACTAAACGCAACGATGAAAAAGCCAATCCGTTTGAAAAACAAACCAGTCAAGGACCATTTTTGTTGTTGAAGCACGATAAAAGCGGAGAGAAAGTTGAAGACCATAAGCAAGTAGCTTGTTCTCCTGATGAAGCGCTTGAGCACAATCGCCAGGGCTTCAGTGTCTATTTTTGCCCCAACATGGTCAAGAATGCTCACGAGGCACTTTCCAAGAAAATTTTGAAATCCATTGAGTATCTGTTCATCGACATCGATTTCAAGCATGGTGTTTATTCCAGCCAGGAACAGGCTATTAAGAGGGTGAACAAGTCTCCAGTCCCACCAACC
>CAILAO010000131.1 GCA_903832105.1 uncultured Pseudomonadota bacterium
GATTGACGATTGACGATTTTGGAAGTGAAGATGGAATTTAGTTCGGAGATTAAGAAATTGTTGGAAGCTTTGTCGAGGACTGCGAGGCGGAAGAAATTTGAGCCGAGTCCCTGCCAGTTTGAACATGAACGTATAAGAATTCCACGTTTGAGGAGTTTGGCTTGAAGCTTGTCCGCGTCCATTTTACTTTTGCTTAATTCGCATAGGAGAAAATTGGCATGCGATGGATAAACTTTCAAAGTCGGTATTTTTGCGAGTTCCGCAGAAAGTTTTTTGCGAAGTTCGCAAATGTTTTGTTTTGTATCTACGATATATTTTTCGTCTGAATAGAGGAATGGGGCTATCTTTTGAGCGATGGCGTTAACGCTCCATGGCAGACGCGCTTTTGCTATTTTCGCAACGGTGGACTGACTGGCATACAGCATTCCTAGTCTGATTCCTGCAATAGAAAAAAATTTAGTCAGGGATTTTACCACGATAATATTGTCGGGAAGCTCTTCCGAAAAAAGAGTTTTGGTTTCAGCGTCCGGCAGAAAATCAATAAATGATTCGTCAACCACAAAAACGCAGTGTTTTTTTTGATTGGCAAACGAGAGAATTTTATTTTTCTCGATGACTGCGCCGGTCGGATTATTGGGAGTACAGAGAAAGAACATGTCTGCATCACATACGGCAAGTTGGCTGATGTTTATTTTAAAGTTGTCTTTAGGTTGCGTGTAGAAAGCAGGAGCGGCTAGGATGCCGTGTGTTGCGCATATTTCCGAATAGCCACTATAGCCTGGCGCAATCCATGCTATTTTTGCAGGCTTAAGTGCTTGTATTATCATGGAAAAAAGTTCAGTTGATCCGTTGCCGACGATAACTGATGTATTGTTAAGATTATGGGCTTTTGCTAGTGCGTGCGAGGCGATATCCGCGTAGATTTCAGGATAGTCAGAACAGATCTTGTCATTGATTGAAAGCAAAATGCGGCTGACATTGAGTGGAGGGCCAGATGGGTTGATGTTGACGCTGAAGTCGGCTTTGATTTTAGGTATTTTACTCATGCCTAATTTTTTTAATAGAGCATGTGGATTTCCGCCATGAATATCTTTTTTCATTTGGGAGTCCATCATTTAAATTCGGGGATTTTCTGAAAGAGTTCCGGCGGAACGCCATTTTGGGAATATCCGGCTGAAGATTCGGGAAAGTCAATTTTAGTCCTAAATCCGGGACCAAAAATTCCTAGAGTATAAACAAGATAAAATTTCTCATCGGGATCTTTTTTAAATGATTTGATCTCTAATGTCCTATCAGGATCCGCAGATTCTTTTCCGTTAGAAACTTTAAACCATTCTACTTTTAACGGGAGAAAATACTGAGAACTGATATAGACGATAGCGGATTCTTTTTTATCTGGGCTCAAGAGTTGGAAAATTCTACAGGGGCATCCTATTACTTCCTCACTTTTCAGTTCTTTCTGGAAAGACCAGTAAAGAAAGGAAAGAGTGAGGTCTTCGGGGCGGATGCCGCAGTCGGCGAGAACTGATTTATCTTTTTCTGGCCGGTTCACGATAATGCTAGTGTTTTCCGGCTTATCAGAATAAGATTGGCCGATGTTATAGAATTCATTTTTATTTGCCACTACCTGTGCGAGTGTGCGTTCGGGTGTGAATCTGATACCGAGATAAATCGGATATTTGATTGTATCAGATGTTCCCCTTTTATGAGAAATCTCGCCCTGCATTTTTGCCCAAGATTCCTCAAGAGGGGGACGACGTGAGATTTTCAGGAATTCGGATGCATCCAGCTTGGCGCCGGGGACGGCGTCTTCCGCCTTCAAATTCCAAGATGTCATAAATACTAAAGATACGGAGCATAATAAATAGGAGATGCGATATAATCTATTTTGCATTTATTTCCTTTGTTTTTTTTTCGACGAGGCTGGATTGGTCTCCGTTTTTTTTATCCTAGTTCCAAGCGTATAGTGCAGTGATTCCATAATGTCGGAAACGAATATGAACTTTACCTTTTTTCTTACCTCGTCTGGAATATTTTCGAGATCTTTCTCATTTTTATCAGGCATTACAATTGTCCTAATTCCTGAAACAAGGGCGGCAATGACCTTTTCCTTAATTCCGCCCACGGGTGTGATTTTTCCGCGCAGGGTTATTTCGCCAGTCATTGCGGTTCTACTTTTTGCGGGTCGGTTTGCGAGAAGGGATATTAGTGCTGTGGCTATTGTGATTCCGGCAGAGGGTCCGTCCTTTGGCGTGGCGCCGTCTGGGATATGGATATGAAAATCATTTTTCTCAAATA
>CAILAO010000132.1 GCA_903832105.1 uncultured Pseudomonadota bacterium
AATTTGACTTGGGAGACGTTTATGGGTGAAGTTAAAGAATACACAAAAAAGGGACATACGAAAAACAAAGAGATTCCAATTGCTTCATGGCGGAAGTTTTCTCGATTGATCCACAAATCTGTCACAAACGATATTTTTCAAGGATGCCCAGGAGGAAAAGATAAAAAACACAAACGTCTTCGAGACGAAATTTCGAATATTAAGAGTGGGAGCGTTTTTGTGATAGATATTGCGAAACTTGACGAACAATTGCAATGTTTTGTTTTCGGTGACATCGTACAAGCTGTGTATGACCTTAAACTTGGCGAAACCGAACGCGATGAAAAAGACATTCCGAAGCGGATTGTCATTTTTGTGGATGAATTAAACAAATATGCTTCGTCATCTGCGCCTAAAAATTCGCCTATTTTAAATTCGATTTTGGAGATTGCGGAACGCGGGCGTTCAATGGGAGTCATTCTTTTTTCAGCAGAACAGTTTAGAAGTGCAATCCATGACAGAGCCACAGGAAATTGTTCGACCCATGCGTATGGACGGACAAATGCGATTGAAATCTCAAAACCAGATTATCGCCTTGCTATTGCAAATTAAATGCTCAATTATCACATCACATTCAAGCATATTGTCGGTAAATCAACATTTAAGCAGGGATTTACGATTCCCAAAAGGATATATTCTTCTCTTTCTTTACCAGAAAAAGGGCATCGTCAAGAGGTTCAACTTTTATTTGAAACCAATCAAATTATATGCGCTAAACTTTATAGAATAAACAATGATGTTGGGCATTTGCAAGTTCGATATGAAGGACAACAAGGAGAGAAGTTTAGAAATTGGTTAATCGAAACATTTTCTACGAGTTGGAATAATCCTAAAATTAATGTTAACGAATACTTTGAAGTTATTATCGTTAATGATAGTCTTTTTGAAATTAAACCATTTCCTCTTATTCACAATAAAACGTTATATTTAGAAGATATTTTGACCTATAAGATCAATAACGGCAAACTGGTTCATGACGAGCGATTCGTAGAAATCGTTGACTCTATAAGAACCATTCAAGTCCGAGAATCAGGACGACAGATGTATTACAATAGCGAAATAAAGCGAATCCTGTTAAAGAAAGAATGGTTACACGAGCAAGATGTTGTCAACGACAAGCGAATCCGTTTAAAATGTGATTTTCGGAAAGGCGACCTCCAATTAGAAATCGAATTTGGCAATGCAAGAACCTATTATCAAGACTTGATTAAATTCGCTATGTCGTATAATGCTGGAATGATCAAAATTGGCGGCTTGTTAGTCCCTTCTGCTACATTCTCAAAGCATCTTTGTCATTTGGGACATCTTAACGCTTTGAGAAAGAGTGAAGGGACAAAATCTCAGTATTCAGGAATGATGGATTTCAACAAGGCTTCAGTAGAATTTGAGTATATCAAAGATATTTTTAATATTCCGTTTTTTATTATGTCCATAAATCACACTTGATTTTGTGAAAGAGGTAGTAAAATCTTTTGACAGTTTATATATTGGCGGAGTAGCAGCATCGCTCATTCCTGATTTATTCGAAAAAGAGACCGGGCTTCCTGTTAGAAAAAATATAATCGTGGGGTTATTAGATAAATCGGGCATTCTTGATGATAATGAGATCATCATTGATACGCTCACGCCTGATTATAGCATTCTTGAGACAATAAGCTATCGCTATCCTCTTGATACTGGATATTTGGGATATACCACGAAAGGATGTCGGCGAGGCTGCGAATTCTGCGCGGTTCCGAGGCTTGAACCGAAATATAAAAACAGAGTATCTCTTAAACATCAACTTCCTCCTAAGAAAGATGAGATTCGCAAAGATTTGATTTTGATGGATAACAACGTTTTAGATTCCCCGAAATTTTCTAGAATTATTCAAGAAATTTTAAAAATGGGATTTGCGAAAGATGATCGTTTTGTAGAGCCAAACCGGTTTGAAATTCTCACGGATTACTTATTCAATAGCAATAAGGATAACGAGCAAAAATATTTGCAAAAAATTTATGCTTTCTTACAAGAATTTGGGAACAGACGAATTAGAAATACAAAAATCCGTGAGCAATATTATCAATTACTTCATGAACGAAAATTCGATTATTGTTGGTCATTTACAAAACAAAATCTCCTGAATTCAAAGGATGAGATCAACAAATTTATTGAAAAATATCGTCATAAAACCCCAAAACGCCGTTATGTAGATTTCAATCAAGGGCTTGACTGTCGCTATCTTGATGAAGAGAAGATGAAACTATTGAGTCAACTGCCAATTCAACCGATGCGGATTGCTTTTGATAAACTTTCTCTACGTGAACTATATGAAAAAGCGGTTCGTCTGGCGGTTAAATACGGTATTCGACATCTCTCCAATTATATCCTGTTTAATTATGACGATACCCCTGAAGACCTATGGCACAGATTAAATATCAATCAAAATCTGAATCGTGAATTAAACATCAAAATTTATTCGTTTCCTATGAAGTTTGTTCCGATGTCTGGTGAGGATGCCAAGAATCGTTCATTTGTTGGTCCGAATTGGTCTCCTAAATATCTCAGAGCCATCCAATGTATTTTAAATGTGACGAGAACGGGGGTTGTTATGGATAGACCAGCATTTTTCGAAGAAGCCTTTGGACATACGCTTGAAGAATATTTTGAAATTTTGATGTTGCCTGAAACTTATATTCTACATCGGAATCATTTTAAAGAAAATGGGATTAGAAATAAATGGCGTAACCAATGGCAAAATTTAAACTCAATTGAACGCAAAGAAGCAGAATCAATTATATTTTTCAACAAATTTTATAGTTTTGAGGATTCAACAAGTAAGGCTGTTGTTGACTTTATGAAGCATTATACATTGAAGTACAAACCAACGACATGATTTTTATAAGTGTTGCCCCCGTGAACATACGGAACCTTATTTTATCGGCATCAAGTAGAATTACACATGGCTCACATCCCTGATCACATAAACCGGATGATCCAAAAATATGTTGCCGCATTGGATGCTCATCATATTCCAGTTCAGCATATTTTTCTGTTTGGCAGTTACGCCAGAGGGAATTATACCGAATGGAGCGATATTGATTTAGCAGTTGTTTCTGACAGCTTCGAAGGCCGTCGGTTCGAAGATCGCAAAAAAATTCGTCCGATTACGCTTTCGGGGAGTTCACTCATTGAGGTGCTGCCATATAGACCGGAAGACTTTACCCCGGCAGACCCTTTTGTGCGCGAGATCTTAAAGACTGGCATTCAGATCATCTGACGCGCGCTATTTTCGAAGGAGGCTATCCAATGACCCAGGTGATGATTCAACCCACAACCGCCGTCAATGTCAGACGCCTGCTGCAAGCGGCGGTAGAGCATGAATTGCGTCTGCTGCATATCGGCATCGCCCGGACGCAAAAGCAACTGCAACGCTTCGAACAAACTTTTCAGCGTAAGACGCTGGACTTTTACCAGGAATTTCAAGCCGGGAGCTTGGGGGATGATGTGGAATATCTCAAGTGGGCGGGCGAATATGAAACCTTGCAGCAATTACAAGAAGATTATTGCGAGCTTGTGGAGACGCGGTTGTGCTAATTGACGAATATTTTCAACAGATTGAAGCGGTGATTGCTGAGTGTCCGGTCATCATGAAAACTGATCTGCTCAAAGATAAACGGTCGCCCTCTATTGGGTTTCTGGAAGGACATCTGTATTTTCTGGATGGCTCGTCTCTGTATATGGTCGAATTTGTGAATGTCAAAACGACGGTTGACCGCTATAAGTATTCATATCACTACCAGGATGCGAACCTTCAGCTTATTTTCCGATACGACTTGGCGCCACATCATCGCGAGCTTGCCAGCTTTCCCCATCACAAGCATGTTGGCCCCAATGCGCAGGAATCGTTTGCGCCAACCCTGGAAGAAGTGTTACGCGAAATCGAGTTGGGGTTCACCACATGATGCAACATCTTCAAACTATAAATGCATTGTTTCAAGCAATTGAGGTTGATCAACACGCGCATTCGCCGAGTGCGCACCGTTACCCGGTGCGGTTCATCTTTCTTAACAGTTTTCAGGCGTTGCGAACGCTGATTGACCATTTCAACCGATTATCCATTCCGATTGTCCAGTTGAAAACCAAACTTCTGTACGAAGATGCCTGGTTGACGGTTGATGATATTCTTCATTACATCACCTCTTTGAAAGGAGATGCGGTCATTGTCCCGCTCTCTGAAGTCTTACGGTTTTTTCCGGACGCAGATTTTATCGCCCTTGTCACCAGTCTATTCGAACTTGAGCAGACCGACCTGCGTCAGGTTAAACGGGTTTATTTGCCGTTAGTGGGCCTCAAATGGCGGTTCGAAAATCTGGCGTGGAATACTTTTCATCGTCAAGAGCAATGGGCGCCGCTTTGGAGTTTGGCAGAACCTGCCCAGGAAAAGATTCGAATTTACCAGCTTGTGGAATATCAGAGCCTTCAACTGAAGCAGACGCCGCCTGGGTTTTTTACCATTCACAATACGTCTGATTGGTTGGAGCTTTGGAAACAGCAAGATTTGCGCGTGGTACTTTGCCAGTCAGAATCTATGGCCTATCTCTATCAACATTTTCTGCCGGACGCGCTTTTTCAGCCTGAAAAAATCATCACGCCCAAAGACTACCTCGAAAAAATACTCAGATTACACCTCCCGATCCTGTATAATTCCGTAGAGCGTTTATTGTGGGAGACGTTAATTGCCCAAGAAAACGAACATCTCCATGACAAAGCCTTTTTAGACTTTGAGCATGTGATCAACGCGCATTTTAACATCCAAAATTTCCGAACGGTTCCCAGGGAACGGCTGTTAGCCCTATGGTTTCAACATTCCGAAACGTTCAGCCGTTGGCTTTTGAAACATTGGATAAGTACGCAGGCATCGCTCCAAAACAGTTATCTTGGCAAGAGCATGGCGAATCTGATGGTCTATTCGGATGATGAACTGCTTACAAACGTGTGGTTCACCATTTTCCAGGAAACGCATCCTGATGTTCAGCTTTGTGAGGAACGCAAAACCTATCTCACGCTGATCCATCGCGCCTATAAGTTTCCTGTTCATCAGCTTGAAGAGCAAATTCGGCAGAAATTGCCGGTACTCTCGCAAAAACCGTTTGATCTGCAAGCCCAATATTTGACGAATAGTTCTTACGCTGAAAGGACATATCTTCTTGAATTACTGCGAACACAGCCGCTTTCCGAGGTTGCGGCCTCTCTGGAAATGATGCGAACAGTGTATCCGGAACTCTATTTTTACCTGCAATGGCCTCCAATTCAATCTATCGAACGATCAGCAGAGTGGTTAACCACGTATTTCAGAGAGTACACGCTTTCGAAAGTGCGGCATCAGAAAACAGAACGCTTGACAACCTTGCTGAATGAGAAGAATCACGATGCCGCAAGCTTTTACGACTGGTATTACCAAATAAAGAGTTATCCTCTTCCTGAGAATACGCCTGTCGTTTGGATTGATGGGTTAGGAGCAGAATGGCTGCCGCTGCTGGAATATTTGATCAACAAACATGGCAAAGCCAAAAACAAGCATGTGCAAGAAAAATATCTGACAAAAGTCAATTTGCCAAGTATTACGAAATGTAATCGTTTTGACAAGGCGCTGCATGTTGTCGAGTTTGACGAGTTTATCCATCACCGGGAAAGCCCCTATACATTCCCGGATACCTTGATTCAACAGGTTGAATTGCTTGAGTCGCTGGTCAAAAAGCATCTGATCGAACGGAGTGAAGAGCGGATTGCGGTCGTGTCCGATCATGGATTTACTTTTCTCGCGCAAAAAGAGTTTGGCAATTATAAAAAATATGATTTCCGTGAGGCTGAACATGAAGGCCGATATATGTGGACGGATCGCGATTATCAGCCTGATTCCGAGTTTTTATGTCATCCCGTTGGTGATAAAAGCAAACCAGAGAAAAACGTGCTCGTGGCCTTAAAACATACATCGCTGTATAATACCCCTTCAAGGGAAGTGCATGGCGGCGCAACCCCAGAAGAGGTGATTGTGCCTTATCTGATCATTTCGAAAATCGATGATCGCATAGTTTATCATGTCACCTTGCTTACGCCTGAAATTTCTGTCCGAGAACCGTTGCTCAAAGTTTCGATTACACCCCACCCGGCTCAAATCCCGATGTTACTTTGGAAAGGGAAAGAAATCAGACTGGTCAAGCAAACTGAGGCATGGGGAGCCATGTTACAAGGTTTCAAAGCGGGGGAATACCAGTTCGAATTGCAAGTTGTCGAACAGAAGTTTGACATATTCCTTACAATCAAAGGTGGCTTTAAAGAAAAGGATTTATTATGAACCCGTTAGATGAAAAAATCAAGCAGGTCTTTCCAGATGAATCGGTGTATAAAATTCCAGAGCGGTATAGCATCTTTTCCGGGAGAACGTTACCCTCGTTTATTAAAGATTGGCTCATCCGTAAGTATACGGATGAGCGTGGCAGCCTGGACTCACATGGACTGTTAATTTTTTTGGAAGAGCATATCCCGCATAAAGACAGTGATATTAAAAATCGTTTGAGAACGCATCAAGAAGAAATTACGATTTTAACGCGGTTTATTGTCGAGACCGATATTTTAAAAAATGTATTACGCTTTTCAATCCCCGATTTAGGGATAAAAAGCAATGAAGGGCGGATTCCCGATTATATTGCGAAACGCTATAAAGAGCATTTACGAGAGGGTGAAATTTGGGGCGTGCTCTCGCTTGCCTACATTCCACCGGATAGTAAACAAGCCGGAGCAGTCGAACTGGTAAATTTTAAGCCATTCAAACCGTATGAGATAGAGATTGAGTATTTCAGAAATGCCCGAAAAGAGTTTTCTTTTATAGAGTGGATTGACTTGCTTATTCGTTCGATGGAATACAATCCCGATGGTTTTGACAGCCTTACGCAAAAATTGCTATTTATCTCGCGGTTATTGATCTTTGTCGAACCGAATTTGAATATCATCGAACTTGCGCCCAAAGGGACGGGGAAATCGTATATTTTCGGCAATCTGAGCAAGTACGGCTGGCTGATTAGCGGCGGAACGGTCACGCGCGCGAAACTCTTTTACGATATTCAAAAGAGTGCGATGGGATTGATTACACATTATGATTTTGTGTCAATGGATGAAATCGAAACGATTCGATTTGCGGATGAAAATGAATTGCAAGGCGCCTTGAAAACTTACTTAGAACAAGGGGATTTTACCGTCGCCAAAGTCAAAGCCATTTCTTCCGCAGGGTTGATGCTCTTAGGCAATATCCCATTATCAAGCGACAAACGCCCGCTTAATGCGAAGTACTTTACCGGACTGCCGAGCTTTTTTCAATCGTCAGCGTTATTAGACCGATTTCATGGGTTTTTGGAAGGGTGGCATCTCAAAAGAATCAATGAGGATTTGACAATCAAAGGGTACACTTTGAATGTGGAATATTTTTCAGAAATCCTGCATGCTTTCCGGGAAATCTCTGAGTATTCCCTTATTGTCAGTGAACTTTTAGAAGTTCCTCCGGATGCTGATAAAAGAGATACGAAAGCCATCAAAAAACTTGCTTCAGCGTATTTGAAATTATTATTTCCCCACGTAAAACGGCCAGAGGACATCAGTAAAGATGATTTTTATAATTTCTGCTTAAAGCCTGCTCTTGAGAAACGTGGAATTGTGAGAAAACAGCTTGCTCTTATTGATCGTGAATATCACGAAGATTTGCCTGATATTCGGGTTAAATAAGGTACCACCGTAACGTTTATGAAAACGCAATCCGTTAGCTCCGATCCCAACGTCGAAGCCGTCCAAATCACATAACTTTTTTGGAGTGACGCGACAGAGGAGGAAAGATTTATGGGATTAGCCGCATTAAAACAAGAAATTCAACCGCTGATGTTTGACGGGACCGCCGGAATGTTCGAACTTACCTTGAATATCTGAGCAAGAAACCCTTATGATGAAAAATGTTCGGTAGTGGCTACCTGTAATGACATTAGACGTTGTCATGCATACCCCTGTCAGGGTTCAGAACCCTGACAGGGGTTAAACGACGAAAAGTGTATGATAACCTTGAATGTCATTACA
>CAILAO010000133.1 GCA_903832105.1 uncultured Pseudomonadota bacterium
AAGAAAAGAATCTGGGTTACGGATAAGATGTTACTCGAATACATCAATCCAGGCGCTGTGATGAGGCTCGCTGTCAGTATGCTTGGGGGCTTAGGATCTGCACTCTCGAACGTCATATTGATCCTGCTCACCGTAACATTTATCCTGCTGGAAGCTTCAAGCTTTCCTGTCAAGCTTCGCGCCGTCCTAGGTGATCCTCAACAGGCATTTCCCCAGTTTACGAGGTTTGTTAATGATATTAAGCGCTATATGATCATCAAGACTGTGATCAGCCTGGTTGTAGGTATTCTGATCGGGACATGGCTCTCCATTCTCGGCGTGGATTCTCCTGTTCTTTGGGGCTTTCTGACATTTCTGCTCTATTATGTACCCAACGTCGGCATTATCATCGCTGCAATACCCGCGATAATTCTTGCACTTGTCCAACTCGGGATCGGCCATGCAGCCCTCACTACAGCCGGCTATCTAGCTATTAGTTTTTTAGTCGGCAATACGGTCGAACCGATGCTCATGGGGCGGAGGTTTGGCCTGTCCACGCTCGTTGTGTTTCTTTCGTTGATCTTTTGGGGAAGTCTGCTTGGTCTTATTGGTGTTGTCCTGTGCGTACCATTTACTATGACGCTGAGGTTCGCATGCGAGAACAATCAAAGCACGCGATGGATCGCCGTTTTGCTCGGGCCTGAAGTGTATCCTGAAAGCATTTCACCAGAGTGGAAAAAAGCAACCGATCCTGAGACTTAGATAAACATCGAGAAAACGAGACAAAAAATGTTTATAAGGAGAAGCTAATATGACGGAAAAAGCACATGATAAAGATCTGTATGCACTAAAGGCTGATATCGCGAACCTGCGCGATGTGATTGCCGGATTCGCTGCCGGTGTTAAGAAATCCGCCGGGAGTCATGCACAGCAATCGCGTGCAGCGGCGGAGCAGGAGGGCAGTATCACACCCTCTCATGATGAGGAAAGCCAGGGCGCATGGGCGGACTTGTTGCACAAGTTCGACTCTTCGAGAGTACAAAGTATAAAAGTTTTCAAAGACCTTGCAGTTGAAGTAGAAAAGCACCCGTTGATCGGTATTGCAGCTTCATTCGGGCTCGGCTACATAGTCGCTAAACTATGGTATCAAGAGAACAGGCAATGAAAATACTAACGATGCTTCTTGATATCTCGACGACCTTTCTGAATTTGCTAGAAATAGAAGAGAGAATTCTGAAAAGAGCGATGTTGAACCTGGTATGGGCGCTTGCGTTTGTCGGTGTTGCCGCCGCACTGGTTCTCGCCGCAGCGGGCTTTTTCCTGGCGGGTATATATCAGTACCTAGCCGCGCAAATGTCCTCTGGAGCCGCATCGCTTCTCGTGTCGCTTCTGACTTTCATATTTGCTCTTATTTTCGCAGGCATTGCAAAATGGCGGTTCTCTGACCCGAAAAGAAGCACATCTATAAAATCGTGATTTAAAGAACATGTAAAGAATTTTTTAGAAGGAGGGTATGATGCTTAAAAACAAGACTGGATTGAAAATTTTAGGAATTCTTGCAACTAGTTTTTTCTTTTCGATGACGTCTTTGGCGACGCCGCTTCAATTTGATCTTTATCTGAACTATTCGCATTTTTTTGAGCGAGGGAATGTGATCTCACTAAAAGACGTGATTCGGCAATCATATCCCGGCACAGATCTCTCCAGGACTTTTCTTGAGAAGGTTCGGGTGACTGCTAAAAGTCGCTATGGTCACGGAAAGATAGTGCTCGAAGTCGGCGGCAGAGAAGTCGATTCTGGAAGCGTTTCTGGGACGCCGGATGAGTTTGATGATTGGAAACCGACAACGTTTGATTACGCCGTTTTATATAATGACGATCAAAACTCTAATGGCCAATGGACCCTAAGATTTGTTCCTGAACGGGCTTCAAATGGCATCATTGTTACATGGGTTCAGGTGTTTGTCGATAACCCAGAGTCTGTACCCTGCGGATGGAGCGATTGGTGGATTGATGGATCGTGTGTAAAGCTGACTGCAATGTATCAATTCTATTCTGTTGGAAACGGGGATCATTTCTACAGCCCAGGACCAGCTTCGCCCGGTGGGGACTATGTCGCTCAGGGGCCGGCATGGGGTTTGCCGCAAGGTTCGTACCAAGTAACGGGGCTCGTTCCGTTCTATCGGCTCTTCAATTCGAGCGTAGGTGATCATTTTTACACGGCTGATCAGTTTGAAGCTGACCGCGCCGTAAAGCGCCTGGAGTACCAGTTCGAGGCAACCTATCAAATCTTTAACGAACAGGTCCTTGGAACAGTGCCGCTCTTCCGGTTCTATAATGCGGCCACGGGGGACCATTACTACAAAACCAACCATGATCCAGACCTGGGTTATATTTTTGAGTTGATTGCTGGATATGTGGTCCCGGTCAATAGGTTGAACTTGTGATGCTGGGAAATTCCGACGAAACCCATCATTGAGAACTTTAAACAAATGCGAAAATTTTGATTGTGTCCCTAGCCTTATTCTTGCCTGAAAGGAGATATATAATGGGAACTATTTTACTAATCATCCTGGTTCTTCTGCTCATAGGAGTGCTACCAACCTGGGGGTACAGTCGCAACTGGGGGCGTGGACCAAGTGGTGTTCTGGGAATAGTGCTAGTCATTGTGCTGGCGCTTTATTTGATGGGCCGTATCTAAGACCCATCATATTGTTGAGCATTCGACAATCAAATCCGGATTATCAAATGCGGCACCAAAAGCATGAGATAATGAATACCCCAGTTCTCCTTCTCGGGCCTCTGCACACCGATAAAGCCCAGATTCTACGTCACTACGAACAATATTTATGCGGTGTCGACTACATCGCA
>CAILAO010000134.1 GCA_903832105.1 uncultured Pseudomonadota bacterium
TAAGTAGAAGATTAAGATGAAACCTAAGATTGAAAAAGCTTTCAAGCCAATTGAGTACGCCCTGTTATATTAAATTCTGAATTCTGCAATTTTGGGCAAGTTCAACGGTAACTACCTATGGAGGCGGATTAAATTGCGTTCCTCGCCCAGTATCGATTCTTTCAATCAATATGACCCTGATTATTGCTTATCTGTCTAAATATGCTGATAAAATTATTTGCAAATGTCCCTTCTTCTAAGCCTTTTCCAATGATACATTTTAATCCAATCAAGTAGAGGTGACTTTTTTGCATTCTGCCGGCCACGACATTCTTGTTAAGCTCATAAAAGAGCGATTTGGATTTTCCGATTTTCGACCTTTTCAGGAAAAAGTTTGCCAGGCTGTTTTTGCGGGACATGATGCCCTTCTTGTGATGCCCACGGGCGCAGGCAAATCTCTTTGCTACCAGCTTCCGGGTGTCGCGAAATGTGGCACAACTCTAGTCATCAGCCCTTTGATTGCCCTCATGGAGGATCAGGTCTCAAGGCTGCAAACTATGAGATTTCGCGCTGAAAGGATTCATTCCGGACGCGACCGTCTTTCGTCACGCGAAGTGTGTATCAAGTATTTAAGGGGTGATTTGGATTTTTTGTTTATCGCTCCTGAACGTTTAAAAGTCCCCGGATTTCCGGAAATGCTCGCCAAGCGGCCGCCAGTTCTCATTGCAGTTGATGAGGCCCATTGCATTTCGCATTGGGGCCATGATTTCAGGCCAGATTACCGGCTTATTGAGGAGCGAACGCAAGCTTTGCGATCCGCTCCAATCATCGCCATGACGGCGACTGCAACATCTATTGTCCAAAATGATATCGTTTCCCAGCTTAAACTAAAAAGCCCAAAACTTTTTATTCACGGTTTTAGACGGAATAATATCGGCATCGAATCGCTCGAATCAAAACCTTCTGAGCGTTCTGCATTAGTTTTGCAATTGTTAAAAAAAGAAAATCGACTACCCGCTATCGTGTACACGCAGACGAGAAACTTTGCTGAAGAACTGGCGGCATTTCTTGGCTCAACATTCAAAGTCGCTCCCTATCACGCGGGGTTGAACGCGAACATTCGCGATAAGACACAAACAGCCTTTCTTCAAGGCGCTCTCGACGTCATCGTGGCGACCATCGCGTTTGGCATGGGGATTGATAAACCAAATGTGCGCACGGTCATTCATACGGCTTTACCTGGAACACTAGAAAACTACTATCAAGAAATCGGCCGCGCAGGTCGTGATGGGCTTCCTTCCCGGGCGATCATGCTTTACTCCTATGCTGACATGAGGACTCACACCTATTTTCTTGAGCAAGATTATCCGGAACTTTCGGTTTTAAGCCGTATTTTTGAGGAGTTGGATACCGAAGCGAAAACCATCGAATTTTTGCAAGGTGAATGCAGTATGTCTTCGGATGAACTTCAAAAATCCCTGGAAAAGCTTTGGATCCACGGAGGCGCTAAAATTATCGGAGAAGATGTTTTTCTGGGAGACAGAAAAAATTGGGTTTCGAGCTATTTAGCCCAGCAAAATTATAAAAAGGCAGAACTTAATGCTATGTTGGGTTTTGCAAAAGGTTCCGGTCGCTGCAGGATGGTTGAGTTGGTCCGACATTTTGGTGATGTTGAAGATTCTGGGGATCCATGCGGAATTTGCGATTCTTGTGCAGCAGGCGATTGCATCGCGAACATCTGGCAGGGTCCCTCTGATGATGAAAGAGAGTACGCGAAACATATTTTAGGTATTTTAGACGAACTCGGCCCGCAAACAACCGGAAAACTTTTTTCGCATCCCAAGACAAAAGAACATCATGGACACCTGTCCGATCGTTCGAAGTTTGAGAGTATCTGCCAGGGACTCGCCCTTTCGGGGCTTGTTTTATTAACACGAGATACGTTTGAAAAAGAAGGAAGGAAGATTTCGTTTTATTGGATATCGCTGACTAATGAAGGAAGAAAATCTTGCGAAAAAAGCTCTTCGGTGGTGTCATTCCAGATGCGTGTCAACCAAAGTCGCGGCGCCGCGAGCTTTTCCAAAAAGTCAAAAAGCAAACCACCTAAAAAACAGGTTGTTGAGCGACCATCTTCCAACGATGCATGGGATGGTGAATTTGAAACAACCCTATGGGGAAGACTTAAATCTTGGAGGAGCTCCAAGGCGAAATCAAAAAAAACGCCCGCATTTACGATACTTTCTAACGAGGTACTTAAAAAGATTGTCGAAATCTCTCCGGTTTCTGTTGATGAATTAGAATCCATCAAAGGGATGGGACCTAAAAAGATCTCTCAATATGGTGACGAGATTCTCGAAATTATTGAACAGGTTTCATCTGAAATCTAAAAGACGACCCCAACCTCTAAACCACCTTCAGGGCGATCCATGAACCGTCGCTTGATACTGTTTTTTTCATCAGAGGTCAGCTCTGTAAGAGTGGGATCAGCTTCATCACTTTGGGTTCTGAGATCTTCGACTTTACTTACAAAATGTCGGACCCCGAGATAAAGACCAATTGAGAACGGGACGGATTGCCCAACGTACCGATATCCTCCGCGCCCGTGGAGCGTCATCCCGGAGGCTCGGAATTCATAACTAGCGCGTCCGAGATCGTCAATAGGTCCGACAGAAAACGTATTGGGTGTTGCAGTGGTTTCTTCTAATGCTTTTTTTAATGATCCATCAACGGTGCGGTAACCGACACCAGCACTCCAATAGAAGCCAGCCAGGTTGTACGAATCGGTATAGCGAGACACGAGTAAGGCGACTTGTTTACCTTGTGTCATCATGGACGGACTATGTCCGTCTTCTTCGATTTCTTTTTTGCGCAATTCTTCGCCTTTTGGCACATAGGTTGCTTCAAGGGTCAATGAAGCCTCTCCAGAAAGATTAAACTCGAAGCGTCCCGTTGGTTCGCCCGTTAGCGAAACCACGGGAATTGTGAAAGATACGACTTTATAGGCCGATACCTTGCCCAATGCCTCAAAGGAAAATGCGAAACCGGTCATAAATAAAATTGTTACGATTGATCTCACAAAAAGAATGCGGTGCATAAAAAATCTCCTTTCTTTAGAGAAGACGAGAGAAGATGCGAAAAGATTCGAAAAAGTACAAAAAGATGCAAAGGGAAACACACTGTGGATGCAGAAGGACCATTCTGTATTGTATTATAACCCGGAAGCCTTCCTAAATGACAGAGATTTGGGAAATCTTTCTCGCCATCAAGCTCTTGCTCAGGTGTGAAAAAAAGGTTATAAAATTAAGAAATTCAGCTGATTATTGGAGCACCACCTTAATATGATCATTATTGCCCACCGGGGAGCCAATCGAGAAGCTCTTGAAAATAGCTGGGATGCTTTTGAAAAAGCAGTCGATGCTGGCGCCGCCATGATCGAGTTCGATGTCCATTTGACGCGCGATGGAGAAATTGTTGTCGCACATGACCATGATTTGTTTAAAGTTACTGGGGAGCATTGTGATGTAAGAAAACTCAAAAGGAGTGACATTGAAAGCAGGCGTCTTCTGGACGGGAGTTTGATTCCTTTCTTAAAAGAGGTCTTGAATAGATTCTTACCATGTATTCAACTTAACATTGAAATAAAAGGATCTTCTGTTGAGCTTGCAAAAGCCGTTGGAAATATGGTGTCCTCGCATAGCGGAGCGGACAAGGTGATCATTTCGTCGTTCGGTCTTCCGCCGCTTGAGTATTTAGCATATCATGAGCCTCATTTAAAAAGGGCGTTTCTTTGTGGAGGTGACCATTCTTGGAGGGGCATAAAATCTTATGCACCTAACATTTATATGGATGAATTGAACACAAATATCCTACATCCTTGCTGTACTATGGTGAACGAAAATCTCATGGATCAAGCAAAGTCCCGTGGGTGGATTGTGAATGCATGGGTTCCTATGGATTATGAAGAAGAAAACCGCGAAGCCTTTTGGACTGCCATGCAAACGCTTGGAGTTGACGGTCTTTGCACGAATTATCCGCGGCAACTAAAGCGCTGGTTTGAAGAGGTTGAGACCAATGCAACGATCTTCTCAAGGATCGAAAAGGATTTGGCGAACAGGTTTCATAGATCATGACGGTGCTATTCTCCGTTATGCAGTGAATCTATCTGATCAGAAAACGGTTGATCGATTCGTTGTTTTTTTTAACGGTCGAACCGAGTGGATCGAAAAATACTCTCACCTATGCACGAGTCTTGATTTGCCGCAAAGCTGCGGATTCCTAACGTGGGATCATCGAGGGCAAGGGGGTTCAAGCGGTGTTAGAGGGCATATCGATGATTATGGTCAATTTGCTCGCGACGCACGCGCTATCATAACTCATGTTGTGAAGAATATTCCGTATGTGGCCATCTCGCATTCGATGGGAGGATTGATCCTCCTAAGCGGAGTCTTGTCGAAACAGATCAATCCTAAGGGACTCATCTTGTGTTCTCCTCTTTTAAAATTGCCGAATCAACCGGTGCCACGCTGGCTTTTGTATCCATTATCACTGATAGCTTCCAGCACTGGCTTTAGGTACGCTTCCTGTGGCGGGGGGGGGATCGAACGTGTTCTTCCGGAGGGCAATCCACTGACGCATTCTCTTGAGGTGTTTGATCAAGAACAACATCCGCCATACCCTGTTCCGACCCCGACTTTTGGATGGCTCTTAGCGACTGCAAGGGCATCGGAAGAGGTTTTTGAGCTGGATCGTTTAAAAAACTTAGAAGTTCCTATATTAATGTTGGGAGGAACCGAAGAATCCGTAGTCGATTTTTCTTCGTTTTCTGCATGGACTATCAAGGTGAAGACGATTACAAGAGTTTCTGTTGACCTTGCTCTTATTTCTGGAGCTAGGCATGAATTACTTGCAGAGAGCCCCGAATACTATGAACAGGCAGTCAGGATTTTGAAGAAACAGCTTAGAGCTTGGAGTATGTGAGGCTCGATTTTCCTAAGCAAAGAAAAATGGTGAAATGCTTCCCTTAAAAACATCAGTTGAACCGGCAAGAAGCCTCAGAATATCAATCATGGAAGGGTCGTTTTGTGCGATACATGTCGCTATCGCTAGTAGTGTTTTGGTGACGGGTTACGCGTTGATGCTCGGAGCGGATGAATTTCATTTGGGACTTTTAACGGCATTTAGTTCTCTTGGGACGATTGGATCACTGGTAGGCGCTGAATTGGTGGGCTTCTTGAAGCGTCGAAAAATTATCTCCATGTGTTCTAACATTACGGGACGGGGCCTCTGGGGATTTTTGTGTTTGCTGCCGTTTTTGCCGCTTATTCCTAGAGAGAAACTGTATATTTTTCTCGGGATTGTTTTTGTCTCAACGACATTTGTTCATATCGCGACGAACTCATGGCTATCTTGGATGAACGACCTTGTTCCTGAGGATAGAAGGGGGCGTTACTTCGCTTACCGTAATACTATTCTCGGTGTCGTTACGATGGTCACGATGTACGTTTCTGGTTTTGCCTTTGACAAGTTAAAGGCTCTTTATGGCGAACGGATAGGGTTTTCAATCATTTTTGGAGTTGCGGCTTTCGCAGTCGTGATCTCGGGTTCGATCATTTATTTTCAGTGGGAACCGACGTTAGAGGGAGAAAAACCCTTGGCGATTCGACGGCTTTTTTCGATCCCTTTTGCAAACGAGTCATTGCGCAAACTCCTTATTTTTACGTTTCTTTGGAATTTTGCCATAGGTATCGCGCTCCCTTTTTGGGCCCCTTATATGATCAAAAATCTGGAAATGTCCTATGCGACGATGTCGGCCTATTGGGTCGTGTCCGGTATTTTTGCGCTCATGATGCAACCTTTTTGGGGGCACATGGTTGATCGATTCGGCAGCAAGGCTCTTCTTACTTTCTGTGTAAGCGGAATCACGTTTCTCCCGCTTTTGTGGCTTTTTTCGTCGCATGAGTTTTACGCTCCCATTTGGATTGATGCGTTTTTTACAGGGATTTTATGGCCGGGATTTAACTTGGCCGCGTTTACTCTTCTTCTTGAAACGATCCCTGGGGAGAATCGAGCGGCATGTCTTGCAGTTAATGCCATGACGACAGGATTAGCGCTTTTTACAGCTTCAATAGCATCAGGCGTTCTAGCAAAAAAGATTCAGGGACTCGAATGGACAATAGGTTCTGTTCAAGTGATGAGTCTTCATTTGATCTTCTTGCTATCGGCTTTGACGAGGTTTGTTCTGTGGCCGTTCGTTTGGCGGCTTAAGAATAGCAGAACATTTTCAGCAATGGATCTCTTGTTTTATATGGTTGGTTCACCAAAGTGGTTTAAACGAACCGCTAATATTGCAAAGTAAATTCAAGTTCATGGTGAACGCATAGCCCCCTAAAAAAGATCGCTGTTGAGGTAGTTCACTGAAATCTGCTATCGCAGGCCAAAAAATTAGCAAATACATCTTTTTGATATCGCTAATTTAGCAAAATCCAGGTATTTTTACAGAGAGTATGGATAGAAAAACAAGCAAAGAAAATCTCGAGTTATTGATTCAAAAAGACCACCAACTGGCTTTTTTGTGTGAATTGATTGTTTTCGCCAAAAGCACAGTCAAACCCAAAACAATCGTTCTTTTCGGTTCTAGAGCTGTTGGGAAGG
The DNA here is from genome assembly GCA_903832105.1 of uncultured Pseudomonadota bacterium. Taxonomy (GTDB): domain Bacteria; phylum Bdellovibrionota_B; class Oligoflexia; order Oligoflexales; family CAILAO01; genus CAILAO01. The sequence continues at coordinate 6,631 of CAILAO010000134.1, forward strand.
CTCGTATGACATCAGACGTAGATCTCTATTTTGATCTTACTGATGGGGATAGCCGAGAATGGGCGCGTTTTTGCTCAGATGCTGAGGAAAGTCTCCCGACTCTTTTGGATATAGATTTTGTCGATGCAGGTACCGCCTCACAGGAAATTAGGAACTCGGTTGAAAGAGAAGGAATTGTTATCTATGAGCGATAATACTGATTTGAAAAATTTGGAAAGAGCACTTGGAAAACTGAGAGAATTCGCGGCAAAGCTAACACCGACTGAGTTGGAACGTGCAGGAATTATTCAAGCGTTTGAATTTTGTTTTGAGCTTTTTTGGAAGACGTTTCAAAAAATTTCAGAAAATGAAGGAAATCCAATCGGTGGGCCCAAACCTGCGCTAAAAGCCGGTTTTCAACGGCGGCTTTTGACGGATGAGAACCACTGGTTAAACATGCTAAAAGATAGAAATTTGAGTGTTCATACCTATAACGATGAA
>CAILAO010000135.1 GCA_903832105.1 uncultured Pseudomonadota bacterium
GTTTTGATATCGATAAAGACCTAAAAGGTTTTCATTTGATGGCAGTTTGTAGACTGGTTGCAGCCAAATATCAGGCATAATTCCAACGTTCTGAATCGATCGGCCGAGCGGAGTATAATAACGCGCGATCGTCAGTTTGAGGGCGCGTTCTCCCGGAAGCTCGAATATTGTCTGGACGGAGCCTTTTCCAAAGCTAGGTTGACCTATAATAAGGGCTTTATTATTATCCTGCAGCGCTCCAGCAACGATCTCACTTGCCGAAGCAGAATCAGAATTAATGAGAATAATGACAGGAACATCGATTTCGTCGGCGTTTTGGACGGCCTTTTCAACTTCCTCTTTACGCCCCTTGGTTGCGACGATAACACCCGACTTAAGGAAAAGATCGGCTGTTTCAACCGCCTGATCGAGAAGTCCTCCAGGATTCGATCTTAAATCAAGGATAACGCCATTAAGTTTTCCTTTCAGACGCTTTTGTTCATTTTTTATCACAGTATAAACCTCCCGCGAGGTTCGAGTCGCAAAGGAATCTATTTCGAGCGAAAGCACATTGATCGATTTTCGTTTTATGGATTTAACGTTGACTGAGTCAACGTTGATAATTTCGCGCATCAGCTCAAGATCAATGGGTCCCATAGTGCCATCCCGAAGTAACGATAAATGCACCATTGTTCCAGGATCACCCTTCATGTGTTCTACCATCTCATCTAATGAGTAACCGAAGGTATTTGCTACATTGATAGACAAAATGCGATCTTGCTTTTTTATTCCCGCGCTGAAGGCTGGGCTATTAGGAAGCGGTTTTATGACAGTCAAAATATTGTCGCGCATGCCAACTAAAAGCCCCAATCCACCGAACGAACCTTCTGTTCCTTGTTTTAGCTCTTTATAGGCTGCCGGGGATAACAAGGAACTATGGGCATCCAGAGCAAACAGCATTGCGTTCAAGACACGAGACATCCCGGTTGTTTCTCCCTTTTCGTCAAACACATAAGAAACATCCTTCGGAGTGTAATAGTCCAAAAGCAAAGCTAATCTCTGGAAAATATCCGTTAGAACCTCCTTCTTCAACAGGCTTGGAACAGTGATGCTCTCTTTATGATCGCCCACCCTAATCCAAAAACCGGTGTCATTTGATTCAGTTTCAACTTCGTGCGGATAGTTTAGAGACTTTAGAGTTAGGTCGAGGAGCATTCGATTTTCAACTCGTTCGGCGTCGACATAATAATTTCGCACTACGGACAAAATCGAGTCCGTTAAGGCTGATGATGCGATATTTCCTCTTGAGTTTTCAGCCATTTCAGTTGGCCGCGATAGTTTTGCTTTAAACTGACTCTGGATGGAATGTCGTAAACTGGGATCTCGGGTCAGGGGATGAAAATAGACAAAAGCGAAAATAAGACAGAAACCCGCTAGTAAAGTGAGTATCTTCGTATTTGAATAGCCGTTTTTTTGTCCCATGTGTTTTTCTTTCCGTTTCTACTTCCGTTCATCGGCCGAAAATGGAAAGAATTTAGGGACTAGACTGAAAATTAGTTGTCTGGATTTTTGACAGTGCCTAGAGATGTTACCCCTCTTCGCTTAGAGGGCGCATAGAAAGCGGAATTATTTTCTTCCGCAATGAAACCAGCATAAAAGGGCAAAGGAAAAATTTTAAATCGTATTGATTGCGGGTTATCTACAGGTGTTAACGAGCAATTTCATAGGAATTTTAAGCTTCGATAAAATAATCTTATCTCTACGTAATCAATGATGAATCTCCGTTTGTTTTCAAGCTTCACAATAAAATTTTACTAAACAATTAAAAAAAAGTTCCGATGGCGCTTAAGGGCTCATTGAAGAGTTCCTTAAAAGAAGGCATTAACACATGAATATCCCTCTGTTCAGAACGATAACGCCGCCAACAAGGATTGCTGTCAAGCGATATACAATCTTCGATTTTGCCAAGACATTTTTCTTTGTTTCCTTTTTTCTCTCCTTCCTCTGGATGGTCGTTATCGTTACGACTGCGAAAGCCGAACCTCTTGGTGACGACATGAGAGAGTTGGAATTCGAAGTCTGGACCGCGGAGGACTCTGAGCTTTTCAAGATAGAAAAAAAAATTGTCGAACAAATTCAGCTTTTCCCCTACTCGGCCAAAGCTCACTATCTCCTATCTCATCTTTACTTTAGGATGTACTCAAATAGCCCTTCCGAACTCTACCTTCTTAAAGGCTCTTCTGATATGGCAGAACAGGCCATTGATCTGGACAAAAAGAGTGATTTCGGATACATCGCACTGGCAGATGTCTTGGATTTGATGGGACAAACTTCTAAGGGTATTTTGCTTATTGACCAGGCTCTCTCCAGAGGCATGAAGACTTCTTGGCGAACTTATTTCACACAAGCCAGGCTCTATGCTGACGGATTGAATAATGAAAAAGTTATGTCTCTTCTTAACCTTGCTCTGAACAGCGAAGAAACCCAGTTGGATATCATTGTTCCTTATGTCGTAGCAATACTTCAGACAAGCGAGGAAGGCGATGCATTGGTTCGATCCCTCGAAGACTGGAACAAAAAGTATCCTCATCTATATTTCGACGAATCACTCGCCACTGAATTTGCGCAGAATAAAGAATATGAAAAGGCGCATAGAAAGTACGTTGAGATTCAGAAAACACATCCCAACCACAAAGAAGCGATTATCAATGATGCCGTCCTGCTATACAAACACTTAAACCAGCCGCAGAGAGGGGAGCAACTTCTTAAACAAGTCATCACTCGATATGATCATGATCTTTCCCCAACCACGAGATCTATCATACTCGCCCATCTTGGCGCTGCATATCTCAAGTTAAAGCAACCACAGAAGGCACGAACTCTCTTCTTTGAATCTCTTGTTCGTTCACCTGGATATCTTCCGACGATAGACTTTATAAGTCAGTCCTATAAGGAAGCAAAAGATCCAAAAAATTTTGCGACTTTACTCCAATCTATTCTTGAGGAGGTACCGGGGGAGGGTATCGTTTACGCCCTTCTCGGGGAGACGTTGTCTGAAGAACTCAAAATGCACGGTGAGGCGCTCACTGCCTTTCAAAATGCTGTCATTCTCGAACCCGAGCGAAGTGACTTTCAAACGGGATTGGGTCTTGTCTACTACCGCATGGATCAACTTCAAGCAGCGCTTCGAGCTTTCAAAAACGCTGTCGCCGTTGACTCCAGTGATGCAGTTGCACACTATAACGCGGCCTGCATACTTTCAAAACTTGGCTCATCGACAGACGCTATCCGCGAGTTGCAAGAAGCCGTCATTTTGGATCCGAGGCTTCGTCAAAACGCTGCATCAGATAAAGATTTCGCCGATATCAATGAACTGCCGCTCTTCCGAAATCTCATCGAGGCCCCCGCCGATAACTTACTTGATAGTCAAGAACCTATTATTGGTCATTAGAGGTTCATCGTGACAATAACATCACTAACAATTAAAAACGAGTTGCGCTGCCATGGTCTCTCGGTAGGTGTCGTGGTCGCGCGCGGAATTCAGGTTTTTTCGACACCGCAAGCACTACACGAAAAACTGACTTCTTTGGTTGCGAAAAGAAAGGAAGAGACGTTCCCCTCGGAAGCTTTGAAGGAAAATGTTCGAAAACTTTTAAAATCAGGAGGATTTAAACCAACGGGCAGAAATAAGCCCGCGAGTGAATACTTGGCTCAAGCGGCGCGAGAAGACAGGTTTCCTTTTTTGAATAATCTTGTTGATATCAACAATTACATTTCTCTTTCGAGTGGGCTTCCAGTGACTCTGCTCGATCTTGATGCCACATCGGAAGAGATTTTAATTCGTCATGGTCATGAGGGCGAAAAGTATATTTTTAATACCAGCGGCCAGGAGATTGATCTCAGCGGTTCCATTGTTGTCTGCAGGGCAAATCCCGCACCCGGAATCCCTCTCGGTTCCCCTGTTAAAGACTCTATGGAAGGAAAGATTAAAGAACATACTCGATCAATCATTGGAGTGATTTACAGTCCCACCGGATTTATACTTCCACCGATATTAAAAGAATACTTGGATGAATTTGTTAGATTATTGCAGGAGTTTGGAAAGGCAGAGAACACTGAGGCCGATTTATTGGCATGACGTACAGATGGATCAAATTTGGAAATTAACTCTATCTTGTGGCGACGAGAATTTTGTTGTTTGTGACAACTTCAACCCCTGTCTTTGAAGATAAGGGTTCAACTTCAGTCGTAATTTTGTGTTTTTTTTCTTTTCATAAAATTTGCCACAAATCACCAAACATCGCATTCATCATTTCTGGGTTTTCTGCAAATCATGTTAATATAATTCAAAGGTACCATCTATTTACGCGCACATCGTCGGGACCAGGGCTTACTATGAGTCACCCAGAAGAAGGGACTTTATCTCGAAATCCTCTCAACATCCCGAATGTTGAATTTAAATCTGTTCAACTGATTCGGCTGTTCCGATATTCTGACAAACTTGGCCTTTCCCGGGAGTCAAAGACACTTTTAACAGATTGCCTCTTCAAAGAATTAGAAAGTATTGAGTTAGGCCAGGACTTTTCCCAATCAGAAAAAACCAGCAAAATCGAACCGGTTCTTCTGCGTATAAGGCAGCTCGTTCAGTCCGAAGCTAAGTGGTCTCAAATCGAGACGTTTGCTTGGAAGCTTTATTCGTTAAGACCAACTCCAGAAGTTGGCGCGAGAATTCTGGAGTTATCATTTCTCCATGGCAAGCTAAAGGATGTCGAGCACGTTATCGCGAAACTTAAAAAGTTTCGCGAGGATTTTTATTCTCATATTCACCCAGCGGTTAAGACACATTTGATTGTCCGACTTTGGAACGAGGGCCTCACGAAATCCTTGTCCAAGATTTTATTCGCGGAAAAAAACGCTCTATTTTTACAACCCATCGAAAGGCTTCTTATTTTCTGGTCTTCTGTTGACTCAAAAAACCCTGAAGTACCCTATAATTACTTCAAACGGTACCACCGTGAACTGATTGCAGCCACTTGCGAATTGGGTCATCATGTCGGCAAGCCATCCACGACGTTTTTCCTTGCTGTCGGTCATCTCGCGAGCGAGTTGGGTTATGAAGCGGAGGCTGAAAAACTCTATCAAGATGGCGTTAAATCCTATTCTGGCGTTCAGAGTATGGGCGAAAGCGTTTCTAGCGTGCAGTTAAGCGACTACGAAAGACTCTTGGAAGAGGAAAAAACCGCCGCTGGTCGCATCAAGCTTCTGAGTGAATTTTGTTCAGTAACAAGGGGATTCGGTGGATTCAATGATCGAAGTCGCCCGGTCCTTAATCGCATACTCAAAAACTCCGATCGAGTTCTCCCTCAAACGTCCGAGTCTTGGTCTTTACTGTCACAGCTTCTTGTTGAAAACCGCGATTTAGAAGGATTGCTGCCGAATATTTATGCGTTTTTCCAAAAAAATGCCTTGGTTTTTCACCACCCATCAATAGAGCAGGCTGTTTGGGAAACTCTTATAACACTGCAGGAACCAGGTGACGTTCTTGAAGACGCAAGAGACCTATATTGGCGAGGCGTCGCTCTGCTTCATAAATATGCCTGCTACGGAGTCGCAGATGAAGCGACCTTATGGGAGGCCAAATCACGGATTGCCGCGGCCAAGAAAACATGGAATCGTCCATTGCCATTTGAATGGAGTACGCTGCATCAGGCAATCCTAGCAGAGATCAGTAAAAACAAACGCCTTCCTGAGGCACGCAAGGCGAGTATGCATAGACAGCTTCGCGTCTCAGGCGATCGCGAGCTTTTGACCGTACGACATATTGAAGAATATCTTTCTGAATCAGAAACCCCACCTCTTATCGTGCTTCGGGAATTACGAGATTATGCCAAGGCTGAGGGGAATGATAAGCTCGAAATGACGCTCATCATGAAACTGGCCTCGCTCACGCACCTTAGAAATGCCGACCTCAACCGCATTTGGTCGTTAGCTTGTGCATCAAGTGACTACGATCTCGCGTGGCGTACTGCAACTGTTTTAACCACAAGACAAGCGATTGCAGAGCCCGTATTCCATGCTTGGAATATTTCCGGTGAAAAGCGTTCCGACTATCCTCTTATTACACCTCCGGAAGAAGTCATGGAATGCTGCATCTGGGGTTTTTCTCCCGCCTTAACCAAATTTTTGCGAAGTCTCGTAATCATCGGGCCCCATCTTCCCGGTCTTCTAGATAATCTCGATCGAGATGCTCAAATGATCCAGGTACCAAAACCCGCTAAGGGTAGCGTTGAAGAAAGAATCGATGGTTTTCTTGGGCAGATTGACTGGCTTTATGCCCCTAAAAAAGGTTTTTTCTCCAAATCCGAAACGAAATATGTTTTGGACGTAAAATTCCGTGGATTTTCAGAGCCAGTCGCCGAAAATCCATGGAGCTATTTAGCCTTTAAAACCACAGACAAACTTGGCATCAATGCTTGGGGCTGGCGACTCTCCTATCTTCAAAATCTACTCGACTGCCTCATTCCCAGAAACGCGGGAAAAAGCAGCGTAACCAAACGCACCTCACTTAAAGTGGCATTTTGGCTTAAATCACTAAGCAAAAGACAAAAAGAGGCCTGGCATGATTTGATTTCTGCCTCTCGAAAAGTTACAGACGACGACGCGTTCTATGCCATGGCCAGCTTTATTGCGCGCGTAGCGACAGTCATGTTACAAAGTCATTATCAAGCCCTCATGACGATGCAGACGCTTAACACTCCTATTTCAGTGGTCTGGAATCTAGAGAGCTGGATCTTGTCAAAAGAGTATTCTTCAATACGCGCTTCGATGGGAACAGGAACGAAAATTCCTATTCCAGCTGTACTCAGGGAAACAAGGTTCTAGCTGTCGATAAAATTGGGCTATCCGTGCTACGACTGAATTGTTATAATCAAAACCATGTGACACATTGATCTTATTCTTTGGCCCTCTTGAAAAATAGGAGTGTAATTTATGCACAATGTTTTTCTCGCGTTGCTTTTTTTCCTTTCGAGTGTGTTCTTTTTAAATTCCTGCGGTACCCAAAATTCAGATGATCAAAATCTTTATGATTTTTCGTCAGGTGGAAAAATAGATCTTGAAGACGGCATGAAGGCTAAATTGGACGGAACTAGTGGTATCCTCCAATACACCCGTATTTGGCTGATAGGAAGCACAAAAAACATAACAAGGATATATTTTGCGCTTCATGGTGATGGGATTTCGGACTACTCAGATTCGACGGCGGATGATCGACGCGAAATGGCAAAAGCTTTGCCTGCCGGAGAGGGAGCTATCGTGGCTTATCCTATTTCTTCAGGAAGCCGTTCATGGCCGGCATTTACCGGAAAGTCTCTTCAGCGGAAAAACGGACCAGTTTTGATACAGATGTTTCGTCAACTAGCAAAATCCGCAGGAAATGAAAACGCGATATTTGAACAATTTGGCCTTTCGGGAGCCGGAAAAGTAAATATGGCCCTGCTCATGCTTGTCCTTGAAAAGTACGATTCGAGCGCAGACGTGAAAGCGTTTGTTGACGATAATTTTAGGGGAATTCATGATGGTGCGGCACTTTGCTATGACAGGGATGATATGGTTGACGCGTATCATCGCGTTTTAAGAGACCATGCGCATTTACGCGGTACTTTTATCCACAATACGAAGGCTGGCGAAGAGGTTGATTATGGCTACGATTATCACTTCAAGGTTGCGAAGCTCTTCAAACCGGATTTGACAAAAAAAGAGTTCCCAAAGGGAGGCTCTCTAACCCTTCAAAACAATCGCTTAAGATTTTGGTCTAATCCACTGCACTATTACACATGGAAATCGCAGTTCACGAGGGTTTTCCTGGGACAGAGCCTTCCCTCAGAGTAAGTTGTTACAAATCTTCATGCTCATTTATAACCGGTTTAACGTGAGGCTTCTTTTTCCTAATCCACGTGATAAATACGGAAAACCCGACGAAGCCACCAACAACAATTCCCGCCGTTTGAGCCCATTTGAAACGAGTTAATGCCCACTCAATGGGAGCCACGCAGTTAAATCCCATTTGCGCGGGAGGGTCAAAATACCAGGTGATAAATTTTGGCGCGATCCAAGTTGAAAGCAAAGCCCCAAGCAGCGCGAAAACAGCTACGAGCCACAAAGCAACATGTGGTTTATGTTCCATATAATCCCCTTTCTGACAGCTTCAAGCGACCACAATGATCTATTCAATGATATATAATGCACATACGAGTCACAATAACTTCTTACATTAACAAAATCGGTATGATATCTCGACCACTCGATTGCACTCAATAAGATCCTAAATTGAGAGACAACTGCCTAGTTTTTGTGCTATACTGCTATAACCAACTGAAATTAAAGGAATGAACATGTTCAGCACAAAACCCCAGAAGAGAGTTAAACCTCTCGTTCAGATGCGAAGTCGTGGCGTATACTCTTCATTTTCTGATCTAGAAATAGTGAAGCAAAATCTAAGATCAGCATTCAGCCCGGCTAAAAAATCGATTAAAACAGAAAAAAGTGCTCCTGTTAAAAGAAAAGATAGGCCACTCGTTCCTTAAGAACATTTTTTATGACACGGATACGCAATCAATAAGAGCGTATGGCACGCCGTTTTGTATTGGTGTAACTGCGAGGATTTTTCTAGGGCATGTACTCAATTGGCGTAGAAGCCTTCTATCGCTTAGACTCAATCTTCGTCATTGTCTTACGGCTTAATCGTGATCTCTTTTCTGAAGACTTTAGCTTTGACTAAGCTTAGAAAGCATTGAAACTATATCAATGATGCACTCTTTACCTTCATCGATCAAAGCGAAATCAGCA
>CAILAO010000136.1 GCA_903832105.1 uncultured Pseudomonadota bacterium
CTGTCCAAGCAGCAGGAAGGCTTTTCTGATTTCAACAATCCTGAGGTACGAGATTAGATCGGCGATGATGTTTCTTTCTTCTCCTACAAGTCCTTTGGTGACTTTGATGAGAGCCTCGTCTGAGCCTTTAAATTCTGAGTGTTTAAACATAAAAGTCTCCTTCAAATTTATGTCGAGAGACACGTTACCACAGCTTTTTATTTCACCATTTTTAAAGAAGTGTCGGCCTCGTACAAAATCGATTTAAAGGCAGCAAATAAGGAATTTAGAGGGCTTTTTAGCGGGGAAGCGAAATTATTTTCAAACTCCTTAAAATTCCGCAACTCCTTGGCGTTAAAAGATTCTGTAAACATGTCAATGGGATTTTAATGTGGTTTTTATTTACTGTAGTCAAATTTCAGCGGGGACACGAGCATCGCTGGGCTTGATGGACATCATCAGATGCCCACAAGCTACTACTGGCTTTTTTAAATAAAAAAACACTCCCTGGACTCTAAGACGTAAAATATTTTACAAACCCAAAAAAAGGAGTGCTTGCTATGAGTCTCAAGGAAGCACAGTCGATATTTACAGAAAAACTTGTGGAGGCAAGACCTTAACTGGCCGCAGGCCGGTTAAACAAAACAGCAGTTTCGTAACCGAATGCCATTGCAGGCATCTGGCACGTATTTCAGTGATATCTCTCCGAAACTATTATAGGAATCAGTTACTCCGTGCTCCAAATTCACTCAAATTCAGATTTTGGGGTACTCCAAGAAAGTTTGCTGATTGTCTTCAAGAACGACCTATGCGATAGTTTATGTCCTTGAAAATCTGCTTTGGGAGGGAAATGGTTGACTGCGTTTCGAACATTTGTGCATTTGCATGTCCATACGGAGTACTCACTTGCTGATGGGGCAATCTTTGTTGAGGCGCTAATCAGGAAAATCAAATCTCTTGGTCATCACGCAGTGGCTATGACCGACACAAACAACTTATCTGGTGCCATTGAGTTTTATTTGAAAGCCCGTGAACAAGGAATCAAACCGATTCTGGGCGCGGAAATTTTTCAAGAAGGTTGCCATACTACAGTCGCGCATGCCAAAAAGCAGGGACATACTGAGCCAAAGGTAGGTGCTTTTCATTTAGTCTTATTAGCTAGAAATATTCAAGGATATCGGAATATTATAAAGATTGTTAGTTCGGGATGGCAGCGAATCCCCGTACAGACAGTTCCCATCATTGAACACTCGGCTTTGCAGCAATTTTCGGGAGATATCATTGCGCTTTCAGGTTGTCTTCGCGGAGAGTTTGCATATTTAATTAGCGAGCTTCAAAGAGTGTCAGATAAAGGCGCATGTGATTTTGGTGAGTTACACGCTGCAGCCAGCAGTAGTGAAACAATTGCCGCAGAAAACGTAAGAGTATCTTTGTATTCTGCCCTTAAAAATCATGTCGAGAAAATGGAGCTTTATTTTGGCAGGGGAAATTACTACATCGAAATCATCGATAATAATCTTCCAGAGCAAAAAAGCTTGCTGCCTTTGATGATTGCTGCGGCGAAACATTTTGACCTGCCGCTTGTCGCGACTGCGGATGCGCACTATTTAGACGAGGATTTTTCTGACGCGCATACCGTTCTCGTCGGGATTAAAAATGAATTAACGATGTCCTCAGTAAGGAAAAGAAATAAGACGGCTCGTTTTCACTTGTTCGACAACCAGGAGATGAATAATCTTTACGGTGCTTGGCCAGAAGCTTTACAAAATACTTTAAATATTGCTGAACAGTGTAATCTTCAGCTTGAGTTTGGGCGTTACTATTTACCTCATTTTAATTCGCGAACTAGCTCAACAGAGAATGTTTTAGAAAAAGAAAGCGCAGAAGCTGTTCTCTCCAGACTTGCTGCGGAGGGGTTGGAAAGCAGATTCTCATATTTTAAGATCATCTACGGAGCTTCATTTGATGAAGAAAAGAAGGCTGAATATCTTAAACGTCTTGAGTACGAGCTTGATGTAATAGTAAAGATGGGCTTTCCAGGATATTTTCTCATCGTTCAGGATTTCATTAACTGGGCCAAGGGTCAAGGAATTCGAGTCGGACCTGGAAGGGGGTCTGGAGCGGGGTCTTTGGTAGCATATGCATTGAGAATCACGGATTTGGACCCTATCCGATTTAACTTGTTGTTTGAACGTTTTTTAAATCCAGAGCGGATTTCCATGCCTGACTTTGACGTTGATTTTTGTCAGGAACGTCGTGATGAGGTTCTCAGATATGTTGCTCAAAGATATGGGGAGAACAATGTAGCTCAAATTACCACATTTGGAAAAATGCAGGCTAAAGCTGTAGTTAGAGACGTTGGCCGTGTCATGGATATCGGTTACTCGAAAGTAGATCGGTTTGCGAAACTTATTCCAAATGAAAATGGTATCACCCTTGATCAAGCAATTGAGAGAGAGCCCAAAATAAGAGAAGAAGTCAAACATGATCCTATGATTGCTGATCTTCTTCATATTGCGAAAAAACTTGAAGGGCTCAACCGGCATACTTCTGTACATGCCGCCGGAGTTGTCATTGCTGATGGACCAATTACGGACTATGTCCCGATTTACAAGGCTGAAAACGCGGGTCTTATTACGCAATATGAAATGACGATGGTTGAAAAGGTTGGGCTGATCAAGTTTGACTTTCTTGGGCTTAAAACACTTACGGTTATTGATAAAGCGATCAAATTAATTAATAGGAACCGGAAAGAATTGTTTGATCTTTCAAAAATCAATTTGGAAGATCCTCGTGTCTTTGCGGAAGTCAGTAAAGGTCATACAGTTGGGATTTTCCAGATGGAAGGTCAAGGGATGCAACAGGTGATTCTCAAGTTGCAACCTTCAAAGTTCGAAGATCTCATTGCGACGATCGCACTATTTAGACCTGGACCGATGGTCATCATTGACGATTTTGTTGAGCGAAAGCACGGAAGGCAGAGGATTGATTATCTGATTCCGCAGCTAGAGGCGATTCTAAAAGATTCTTATGGATGCTTCGTTTATCAGGAACAAGTTCTTCAAGCTGCCGCAGTTCTTGCCAACTATCGTCTTGGTGAAGCTGATCTTTTAAGACGCGCCATGGGCAAGAAAAAGCCGGAAGAAATGGCACAGCAGAAGTCACGTTTCATTTCCGGATGTTTGGCCAACAGTATCAGTCAAGGGAAAGCAGAAGAAATCTTTGAACTGATGGCGAAATTTGCAGAATACGGTTTTAACAAATGTCATTCTGCAGCTTATGCTCTTATTTGTTATCAGACAGCTTACCTTAAGACGCATTTTTCGGAAGAGTTCATGGCTGCGCTTATGACGTGCGACATGGATATTACCGACAAGATTACAAAGTATGTGGAAGAATGTCGTCGCATGGGATTTAAAGTTTTAGGTCCTAGTGTAAACCATAGTGATTTATTTTTTGATACTCCGATGCCTAAGACGATTAGGTTCGGACTCGCGGCCATCAAGGGAATTGGTCTTGGCTCTGTTGGACCGATTATTGAGAATAGGAAGTCTTTCGGGCCTTTTAAAACGATGGAAGACTTCGCTAAGCGAGTCAATTTGCACAAGGTTGGGAAAAAGACACTCGAATTGTTGGTTCAAGTAGGCGCTCTTGATTGTGTGCCTTGTCTTAATGCTGATAAGCGAGTTCACAGTCGTTCCGAGTTATTGAGTGTGATTGAAGAGTTTGTGAAGAAAAGCGAAACTATTCATGAAGCGGAGGCGCGTGGGCAAAGAACCCTCTTTGAAAGTATTGAACGTGGAAATGTTTCACAGACGTCTTCTGAAGCTACTAAGTTACTTCCTCCACAAGAAAGCGAGAAAGATTCCGAAACAATTCTTAATGCCGATATTGAATGGCTGCTAAAAGAGAAAAAACTTCTTGGAACCTTTATTTCCGGGCATCCAATGGATGTATTTAAAGAGGATATTAAACATTTTAGTCGTATATCTATCAGACATCTTCTTGAGATGGAAAACGTCAAAGAGCGAAGGCAAGTGGTTCTTTTGGCCTTGTTAACGGGTGTTAAAGAGAGACTGAGTAAAAGTAATCAACGAATCATATATGTCGAGATCGAAGATGTAACCGGAATTATAGAAGCAATCATGTTCGATCGCGCCGCACCCATGGTATTCCCCCCCGAAAACACCCCAATCGTTGTGATGGGAAGTTTTGACAGGAGTTTTGAAGGCGCTGCTCCCCGATTGATTATCGAGCAACTTATTCCGCTTGAAGTCTTTCGACGCGCGCAAGTGAAGTCTCTATCGATCCTTTTGAAGCCTCAAACTAACGGAAAGGCAAACTCAGAGACTGCTTCTTCAGAAGTTGACATTCAACGAGATTTTAAAAAAACGTTAGACGATTTACAAACATTAGTGCATCAATCCAAAGGTGATGTTCCAACAAAAATTCTTCTGACGCTCGATCAAGCCAGACTTTCCTTTGGTGAACACCATATCAAAGTGAACGTAACAGACGATTTTATAAAAAGGCTAAACCGGCTAAAAAAGCCAACAGTTCAAGTGGAATATAGTTTTAGCAGGCAATCTCCAAGCGCGGACTTGACGGAGCAGTAGCATAAGTGCCTAATCCTAAAGCTCGACCGCCGAAAGGGTTCTAGTACCAGGAAAAGAGCTTTCCCCGTTGTTGAGGTATGCAGTTCCAGCTTGAACTGCCCATTGTATTTTTATGGTATGGGTACCGGCAGAAACTGGAGCTAATGCGTGTAATGACGCTGTGAAAACGGTAGCTCCATCTTGTTCCTCCTCTGTGGTGCCGCCGACTTGAGTGCCATCTAACAAAATGCGAAAGGATACGGCCATGTCGGCGCCGCTAAGAACCGATGGAATTGTAGCTAGAATTAGGAGATTAGAGACACCTGTATCAATCGTAAGGCTTGTTCCCGGTAAATCGACATAGGAGGTAGAGGTCGTCGATTCGGACGTCGCCGAAGAAACCGTAACTCTGCTCATGGTCGATTTAATTTTTCCAGCAACATCGAGTTTTGCGCTTGGGTTTGTCGTGCCGATGCCGACGTTGCCACTGGTGTAGAAATTACTTCCACTCCAAGAATAATTTGAAAACGTCGTGTCAAAAAGTTGATTTCTATCGGCATATGCTAACATCGATGCAGTTTTGTTAACGCCTACATCTTGATACGATACGCCACTTGTACTCGTGGTATAGGCTGTTTCATATTGCCCCCTCCAACTGCAGTAGTACGTCCCATGGAATAGCCAAAGAACATAAATGGAGTTGGTAGAGGAAAAGAAAGCATTTCCAAGCCCCCTTCTCCATGGCGCATAATGGTTAAAATGCGCTATATTTGGCTTTCCATTCCAATGTGCAAAATCCGTAAAAATTTCAAAAGAAGAGTTGTAGTAACTACCAACCTCCCCTTGAGTGCTATGAGCGCCACAAGTTAAGGTTCCTCTCATGTTTCCCCCAACTCCGTCTGTTGGAAGGTTGCCTGCTCGATGAAAGACAATGGGTGTGTATGAATCGGTACCATCGCCTGGCACGGAAAGAACGAATGATTTGATGTACTGATAGTCACCTACTTTTGCCACGCCGTTTATATCTAATTTGGTTGCGGGCGCATTAGTGCCAATGCCGATGTTGCCAGCTCCGTCAATTCTTAGTCTTTCCGCAATATCAGTGTCCGATGTGGGGCGAGTTTCAATTGCAAAATACGGGGACCCACCGTTTACAACACCAGACACTAGAGCGTTAACTGCACTAATGCTATTAGCCTGTTGTTGTATAATAAACCGGGTTTGCCCATCCCCTGCAATTTGTGAGTCGCTGTTAACAAACAATTGTGGCGTGGCAGTAACTGAGACGGGAAGATTTCCTGCTCCCACATGCAACTTCGCCACAGGACTCGTTGTGCCAATACCGATGTTGCCAGAATCATCAATCACAACACCCGAATTTTGCGTAAGTTTGCCAGTAGTACCGTCAAATCGGGCAATGGCATTGTCAGTAGCCGAAGCTGGTCCAACGACTTTTCCACCAAGCTGTGTTTGGACTGCACTTGTCACACCGTTGAGATAGCCAAACTCAGTATTATCCACACCTCCGCTGCCGATCTTGGTCGCGTCTACGCTGCTAGGTAAATCGCTTGCCGCAAGCGTTGTGCCTGACGTGGCGCGCCCGTATGTATCCACAGTGAC
>CAILAO010000137.1 GCA_903832105.1 uncultured Pseudomonadota bacterium
GAATTCAACGGACACAACGGACACGTCACCAGCGTGCGACAGTTTTATTAACGGAAGAAAAATTAGTTAAATTAAGGGTGGGTCTTGGTTTACCCGAAGAAAAAGATCAGAAAGGGGCAAAAAGTCTTGATGAAAAACTTGAACAAGTTATGCTGCCGCTTTTTTGGAAAAGCGAACGTAATGCTGAGCGGGCCGATTTTTATGCTTTTTCAACCTTTAGAAAAGTTTTTAAACAGAAGATTGAAAATGGGAAAAAACCAATTATAGCCGTTTTGTTGGTTGAGTCGTTACGAGCTGTCGATTTAGGTATTTTTGGTAACACCGTCAGCAAAACTATCACACCCGCACTAGATGAACTTGCCAGAGACGGGATCTACTTTAAAAACAGCTATAGCACTGGAACCGTTACCCGCGGAGCACAGGAGGCCGTTTTTTGTGGACATCTTAGCGCACAAAATACCGCTGTTATGAGGCCACGAAACGACGTAAAAATAGTCTGTTTGCCCGAGTTGGTTCATGCTGCGAAAAGTGAAAAAAAGGATGTTGGAGAAACTTTTTGGTTTCATGGAGGGGAAGGTCGATTCGATTCGCAAGAATCTTTTTGGCGCCTTCGACAGGTAGATTATATTGTCAGCCAGAAAGATTTTCCTAGAGAAGCCGCTGCGACAGGTTGGGGAATTGGCGATTTTAGCTTTCTTGAAAATGTTGTTGAACGATTAAAGACCATTTCTCTTAATACGAAGGCCTCTTATCTTCTAGGTCTGATTCTTACGATTAGTCATCATATTCCCTGGGACCTGCCTGCGGATATACCCATAGAGAAATTACCAGAAAATGACTTAAAAAACCTACATTCAAGTTTTTCAACACTTGCTTATTCGGATTTTGCGATAGGCCATTTCGTGGCGCTGCTGAAGGAGAAGGGCTTGTGGGATAATGCCATGATCATTATTTCTGGAGATCACGGAACTCAACTCCCAATCTGCCATGGAAAGGATGAAAGCTCTTCTCAAGAGAAACTGGTTCATGTACCACTCATTTTGACCGGAGGACTTGTAGACGAAGTGTTGCAGGGTAAGGTGACAGATAAATATATCAAAAATTCAAGAGATGAATTTGTAAGTCAAGTAGATATTGAAGCATTTATTGGGGAAATTCTCGGGCTAGAAAACAGAAAGTCTTTTGGTGAGGCTCTCTTTGCAGAAAAGAGAAAAGCCCCGGTTGTGTCAGATCTTGGAGAAGCCATTTACTTTCCCGAGGTTGGTGTTGCTATAGACTATAAGGACCTAAAGAAACTAAGCGACGATTCTGGGGGGGAGTTGATGAGTTTTAGGAAATTATACTATCTTGGATTTTTAAATCTCCTTGATCAATGGGGACGACCTTCTACAACTAGCCGGAAAAACTGATGTTCCCCTCGAAAAACGGACAGGAAATTAACCTAAAAAGAAGAATCAAGAAAATGACATTCTACAGCCTCCAAAAGGCATGAATAAGTGGTTTTTGCGCCTGCTTTCATGAGATCTGAGTTTGATAATGCGGAGGTGATGCCAATAGGTGTCATACCAGCCTTGGAAGCCGCTTGAACCCCATGGAAAGAATCTTCGAAGACGAGAATGCTCCTAAAATCTTTCGGGGAAATATTCATAAGCCTAGCACATAAGATGAATGGTTCAGGGTCCGGTTTCGGGTTTTTGACGTTATCAATCCCCACAACGATGGGAACTTCAATGTGGTGGGATGAGAGCGCACTGCAGATAAAGGCCTGTCTCGAGTTACTAGCAATTCCAAACGGGATCGACCCCTTTTTTAGTAGTAAAAAAATTTCATGTACACCTGGAAATAATCGCACTTTCTGCTGGACGCCATAATATTCGGTTCGTTTTAGCTTCACAAGCGAGGGCGCTATTTCCGGTTTTAAGGATTCGTTGGCAAGGTTTCTGGCAACTTCTTCTGTCGCGTGACCTATAATTTTCGCATAATCTCCTATCGGCTTTCCGAGAATAGAGCTATAGGCACGTTCCCACGCCTGTAAATGAAGAGAAAGAGTATCAACAATGACACCATCGAAATCAAAAATCACCCCTTTAACAGACGTTTTTGGAGAATACTGTTGCAAGAAATAACTCCAATTTTGCTTCTCGGCCAATAATGTGGCAAAACAATAGGAGGGTTAGTATTGCATTTAGTAAAGGAACCATCAATGACTGAATTTGTAGGAAAAAGCGAAGCTTCAAGTGGAGACAAAAAGGAAATCAAGTCCTTAAACTACAGGCTTTCCATTGCTTGTTTATTTCTTGCTCTTATTGGAGTTGTAGGTTTAGATCAAATTAGTAAAATTCAAGCGGAGAAGGAACTTATGGTATGGTCTGATGCGAAAGATCTTGATCAATACCAAGGAAAAAGAGTACCGCTTCTTGCTATCGGAGAAAGGCCACCCGCGAATCCGAAGGATGGTCGGTTTTTTATTTCTCTAAACTTAAATTACGTTAGAAATCAAGGTGCAGCTTGGGGTGCGTTTTCTAAAATTGCCGATAATATCCGAGTTCCTTTTTTTTATGGTGTGACAGTGGTAGCTGTTTTTATGATCTTCTTTTTCCTAAAAACGACCCCTAAAGAGCACCGATTGGCGCGCTACGCCTTGACGCTTATTTTATCGGGTGCGATTGGGAACTTTATTGATCGGATAAGGCTTGGCTATGTTATTGATTGGATTGACGTTAATTGGAATATTTTGGGGTGGAGATATTACTTTCCAAATTTTAACGTGGCTGACTCCGCTATAACGACTGGCGTTACTTTTCTTCTCATAGACATGTTGATTTTGGAAGCTATAAGACAGAAAAAGCGGGGATCTCTCCAAGAGGAAACGGCCACAGTCGAGCAATCTTGATAGCAGAAAACAAAACGGATCGGTTTTCCATCGGGGCTGTTATAAGGTTGTTATGAGGTTGTTATGAGGTTGTTATGAATCAGGCGCAACTAAGAAATTCTACATCAAAAGTCTCTGAGGCGTTGCAGGCGGCCATTATGGAAATCGCCAATATGCGAAAAAGTGTCGTTACCGCTGAATTTGTACTGATGGCGTTAATTGAGCAGCGCGATTCAGTCGTTTTAAAAATAGTTGACGAACTAAAAAAGGACAGCGTTCACTCTCGACATCAGATTATGGATTTAGCTATTGCTTCTGTCAAAAGCGTTCCTAATCTCGAACCAGGAAAAGCCGCCAACTTATTGTTTTCAAAAGACGTTTCAAATCTTTTTGAGGCTGCAGATAAGGAACGTGAAAAGCTTGGTGATGCGTATATTTCAACAGGTGCCCTTTTTTTAGCGTTTTTTGATGATTCTGTTCCGGTCATGCATGAGTGGTTAAAAAGCTTAGGTCTTGATTACGATTTATGTTTTAACGCACTAAATCAGATAAGAGGCGCGCAAAAGGTGACACAAAAAGACGGAGAATCCCGTCGCAGCTTACTTGAGCAATACGCCACCGATGTGACAGCGCTTGCGAGACGAAATCTTTTAGACCCTGTCATTGGGCGTGAAAATGAAATAAAGCGAGTGATTGAGATTCTTTCTAGACGAAAGAAAAATAACCCTGTGCTTATCGGAGAGCCTGGCGTTGGCAAGACTGTTGTTGTTGAGGGGTTGGCGCAACAAATTGTAGCAGCCGATGTACCAGAATACTTGCTGCATAAAAGAGTTTTATCGCTTGAAATGGGTTCGCTCATCGCAGGCGCTAAGATGCAGGGGGAGTTTGAGGAACGTTTAAAAACGATTCGAGACGAAGTTATTGCAGCGGCTGGTGAAATTATTCTTTTTATTGACGAACTTCACACCGTTGTGGGCGCTGGCAGGACTGGTGGTGGGCTGGATGCTTCGAATATGCTAAAGCCTGCTCTAGCAAAGGGGCTTCTACAATGTATTGGCGCAACAACAACGAAAGAATACAAGCAATATGTCGAATCAGATAAGGCCCTGGAGAGGAGATTTCAGCCGGTCAAAGTTGAACAACCTAATATTGAAGATACCATAAAGATGCTACAGGGTCTGAAGAAGAAGTATGAAGAGCATCATCAAATAGAATATAGGGATGAAGCGTTGGTGGTGGCCGTTGAGCTCTCACATCGGTACATAACAGATCGATTTTTACCAGATAAGGCCATTGACTTACTTGACGAGGCAGGTGCTGCGAAAAGGCTAAAAATTATTTATATACCCCCAGAATTGAGAGCTTTAGAAACGAAGAAGCATGAGCTACTTACAAAAAAGACACAAGCGTTCAACGAGCAGAATTTCGAACGCATGGCCCGCTACCAGATGGAACTGTCAAAGCTTGAAGAAAGAATGAAGGGGGAGCGAGAAAAATTGTCTGCGATGCTTTCGGAGGAAGAAAGGAAAGTGGATGCCCAGGACATAGCGGATATTGTAAGCAGAAAAACTGGAATTCCTGTTAAAAAACTCGTCGCAGAAGAAGTCGAAAAGCTGAGACACCTCGAAAAATTTATAGAACAACGCGTTATAGGACAAACGAGAGCAGTTAAGGCTGTTGCGAACGCTATTCGAAGAAACAGAGCGGGTCTAAGAAAAGCTAACGCACCGATCGCCTCATTTCTTTTTTTAGGACCGACAGGAGTCGGGAAAACCGAGTTGGCTAAGGCTTTAGCGGAACAAATTATGGATGACGAATCGAAGATCATTCGAATTGATATGTCCGAGTATATGGAAAGACACGAAGTTTCTAAGCTAATCGGAGCGCCTCCGGGATATGTTGGATATGGTGAGGGGGGGCAATTAACTGAAAGAGTTCGGCAAAATCCCTATTCAATTGTACTCTTTGATGAATTTGAAAAGGCACACGCAGATGTTTTTAACGTGCTTTTGCAAGTACTTGACGAAGGATGGCTCACGGATGCAGAAGGACAAAAAGTGAGTTTCCAAAATTGCGTCATTATTGGGACATCAAATATCGGTTCGGACATCTTAACAGACAAAAAAAGACCCGTTGGACTAGGTGTGCAAGACGGTTGGGGCGAAGATGAAGAGCACAAAGATATTATGAAGGAAGTTAAAAATGTATTTAGGCCGGAATTTATAAACCGACTTGATGACATTATCATTTTCAACAGACTGACATTAGTGGAATTGAAAAAAATTTTGGATTTGCAAATTGATGATTTAAGAAAAAGACTAACGAAAATGGGGATAACGCTCTGCTTTGAGGAGCAGGCAAAAGAGCATCTTCTTTCTTCTGTGGATACGCTTAATTATGGAGCGAGACCGCTTAGAAGAAAACTTGAACAGCTTGTGGAAAACGAGATTGCTCTTCTTTTAATTCGTAAAGAGCCTCTTAAAAATGTGGAGGTTCATGTCACATTCAGAGATAAAAAAATTAATGTTTCAGTGTAAAAAAATAAAGAAAAACAGTTTGTTATTATTCATTTTTTGTTTGTAGGGACTATGTTTTCATTTTGTAGAGAAGTTAAGCGTGGGTATTAAGCATAAACATTGGCGGGCTTTATCTGGGGAACATCCAGAAAGCTTAGATGATTTGAAGAGAATTATTCTTGCCAACAGAGGTTTTAAACCAATCGAAAAACTTGATTATGGCGATTTTGGGCTTTACAAAACGGCTGAAATTATTGTAGCGGCGATCAAAAAAAATAAAAGGATCGCTCTTTATGCTGACTATGATGTTGATGGCACCATGAGCTGCGTCAGCTGGACTTGGTTTTTGAAGGAAATTGGATACGAAAACTTTTTTTCTTATATCCCAAATCGAGTAAAAGAAGGCTATGGCGTTAATATTGAAGCTGTAAAACACTTAATCCATTCTCGGAATGCAGAAATAATCATTACTATGGATACTGGTATTACGGCTTTTGAAGAGGCGAAATATGCTGCGGAGAATGGTGTTGAGTTTATTTGTACAGATCATCATAAAATTCAGACCGATAAGATGCCCGCTGGGGTCATTCTAAATCCGAAAATGCATCCCGATCCGCTTTATCAGGAGTTATGTGGATGCGGAATCACATTCATCTTGCTAAGAAAATTAGCAAAGAGTTTCGGAGAAAAAGTTGATGTTGATCTTTGGAACGATCTTCTGGCACTTGTTTCGCTGGCAACGATTTGTGATGTGGTACCTTTAAATGGGGTCAACCATCAGCTTGTTCAGCGCGGATTTTCATCATTTTATAAAAGCAAAAGAAAAATATTTAAAAAGCTTTTGGATTCTGCCGCTATTTATTCCGGTTCGCCAGATGAGCGGGATATCGGGTATAAGATAGGACCCAGGATCAATGCAGTCGGAAGGCTTGAGCATGCTGATACTGTGATTCATGCATTCGTGGATGACGACCCCGATCCATTGATTAAGTACATGGAAGCTTGTAATGAAAAAAGAAGGCAGATTCAAAAACAGATTGTGAGCGAAGCTAGAGAGAAAGTAACGCAGTTTAGTGATGATCCGATTATCTTTTTAGGTGGAGATTGGCATCCTGGGGTTATTGGAATCGCCGCGAGCAAAATGGCGGAAGACTTTTTGCGGCCAACATGGTTATTTTCGGATAGGGATGATATCTGCCGCGGTTCTGCGAGATCAATTGAAGGATTCGATATCACACAAGCTATGACGAAAATTGAAAAGCGATTTATAAAATTTGGTGGCCATAAGGGGGCGGCAGGATTTTCTTTTAAAAAGGAAGAAAGAGAAAACATTCAAGCTGAACTTTTAGGGATCGTAAGGATATTCGCAAAAGAAAACC
>CAILAO010000138.1 GCA_903832105.1 uncultured Pseudomonadota bacterium
AAATTTAAAATGAAGAGACCCGAATGTATCTTGGCTATGGAACGCCTTTTGGATGAACTTGGATCTCCAGGATATGCCAAACATCTGCTTTCGAGAAAACCGATCAAATCAGGTCGAAATCGTATTACTGATATTCTTATTGCTGAAAGTTACAAGTCTGCATCTTAAACTTTAGAGAACGCGATCGAATGAAGAAAAGGCATACCAAAAACGTTTCGAAAATTGCTGCCGACCAAGCCATGGATGATTGGTTTGACACAGTCGATTTAGAAAAACCCATCAAAAAAGGAATGTTACTTTCTCCTGCCGAGGCGAGGGTAAGAATGAAGAGTCAAAATAGTTGCAAAAATAAAAAAAACATTTCTGGTAAGGAGTTCGATCGGATATTCGATAAAGGTGAAAATGTCCGTGAATTTTTAGATGACAGAAAGGCTATTTGGCGTGTGAATGTCGATTTTCCTGAATGGATTGTGAAGACTTTGGATGAAGAGGCTGAAAAAATTGGTATTAATCGTCAGGATTTGATCAAGGTGTGGGTAGTCGATCGGATTAGAAATGAAACAAAAAATGAGCTACTTAACTTAAAACAAGGAAAGTTGCCGAATAACTAGCAGTTAATTTGTGCAACAAGCTGTTGCACAATTCGATTAATACAAATGTTCCATACGATGAAACGGTCTATTAATGGTCATCATTTGGTAATCTCTTAAGCGACTTCCCCCTTTACTCTAACTTTCAACCCGTCTAAAGCTAACTGTTCGTTGATTGCAAGTTCAATCAGCACTATCGATGAGTAGCCAATCTTGTCCGCAATTTCAGCCGCTTTTTTTGGACTAACGAGCTGTCGGCCCTTCTCTATGTCGCAGAGATTGGCAGGAGATATTTCCAGTATCTTGGCAAATTCAACTTGCGAAAGTCCAAGGCTTTCCCTCCAAGATGAAACGAATCCACCAAAAGTCATGGGTCCAAGTTTCTTTTCGAGAGAGACTTTACCGTAATGTTTTTTGGTTTTAGTAGTCATGTTTGCTTACCTCGATTACTTGCGCGACATGGATCTTACCGTTGACATCTTCCACATAGATCACCCGATATGCGCGATTAAGTCTTACCGATCTTTGACCTGCGCGGTTGCCTCGTAATGGTTCATCATGAAAGCCTTTAAGTTTTCTTACGGTGGACATGCCATCTCTTTCAACGGCAACAACCCAAGCCCTGAATTTTTGCAAGATAAACTCTGGGAGTCTGCCTAAATCCTTATCCACCGATTTTGACCAATACACCTTCCACATTTGAAGATCATACTGCTATTGGCAGTATCTGTCAATCCTTTCTATCTGTGATTTGTCTGTGAACCAAGGGCCAGTTGCAGGACCAAGCGGGATGAAGAAGGATCGGGCGTGAAGTTTAACTTGCTGAATGAACTACAAAATTCAATCTTCTCAAAAACTTGGGGAAACTGAGAGTTGGTCCCAGTCGCCCCGACCAAACTTCCTAGATCTCTCAAAAAAATGATACGAAAAGTGGAGCGGCGTGACGCGCAAGGGTCTTCCAAAGAAGAGATCTGCTCCTACATTAGAAGGTGGAAAGGGGCGTTCACATTTAGCCCTGGAACAAACATCGTTCCATCTTCGTCATTGTTTTTCGCAGGCAAGGTATTGGATGTACGGGGCGTTGGTGCCGGCGACTGAGCCTGCATCTTGGATGGTGATGCCGGTGGTGGCCGAGGGCGACGTCACATACCCATTAAGCGAAGGTCCCCCTTGTACTGCCATCTGGTAACCCCCACCCGAGCCTCCTACCGGAATCCCGTGACTGTGTTCGGGATCAGAAACTCCATGGCCATGTTGCCCAACAGTACGATTTTCTGTCGAAGTAGTGAATGCAGTCCCCACAGTTGTCCCGGGCGCACCGGAATCGAGCATCCCTACTATGTAACGGCCTTGTGCTGATGTCATTTTTGTCCAGCCTGATGGACATCCGGCTGCAATCGTTCGATTGAAGAAGGCAATGGTGCCGGTTGGAATCGAACTAGATCCACCATTCATAGAAGTCCAGCCAGGACCGGTGCCATTACAAAATTCCATGTTGGTCGTCGTTGTATTGAAACGTTGCATGCCTATTTTAGACCCATCACAATCCGCCGCGGTTCCGGTAACAGGCTTGAATGTCACGCTGGAAATCGCCCCACCCGTTATTGCTACCGAGCTTGCGGCCTGCGTCGCCATAGTACCGAGGCCGTGAGAAGCGATACTTGTGACAGCTCCAGAAAGTTTAGATGTTGCAATCGCGGCCGAATCATTCACATCGGCATTCATAATGGCACCATCTGTAATCTTCGCTGAATCCACGGCCGGGATTCTGGCCGTGTCAAAAGTGCCTGTTGTGATTTTAGACGTATCCAATGCTGGCACATCGCCAGCCGCAATCGTACCGTTTGAAGCCGCAGTTAAACGCCCTTGAGCATCCACGGTAATATTTGCTTTTGTATAGCTTCCTGGCGATACGGCAGTATTTTCAAGCGAAATCGTGCCAGTTCCAGTAATCGTACCGCCTGTGAGACCTGTTCCTGAAGCTACGCTTGTCACCGTCCCACCACCAAAGGTCCCCGCTGACACAGGAAGCCATTTTTCTCCGTCCCAAGACAAAACATCATTTGCTGTCGGCGCGCTGGCAGAAACAGCGCGGCCTTGGAGTTTATCGACGTTCACAATAGAAAGTTTGCCATTTGCGTTATAACCAACCGAAGTCCCATCCACAGGAACACGAAGAGCGTATGGAACTGCTGAAAATTTTTGGCGCGGGTATATCGTCGATACGCCGTTCTTGATCGCGGTGATTTCAACGTAGGCAGGGCTGGTGCTGTTCACTGGGAAAATAAGATTAATGTCTGCAATGGAAAGATTGAGATCGATCTGAAACAAGCCTTCATCAAGCTCTACAGCA
>CAILAO010000139.1 GCA_903832105.1 uncultured Pseudomonadota bacterium
ATGGTTGAATCAGTCAATGTAAAAACCAATGCGTTCGCAGCAATGTATGAATCTTATGGACCGGAAATCGTAAAAGAGGTTGTCGCATATCAACTGAAACATGGAGGTTTGTCGCGTTTTGAGAACTTTCGATATTATCACGAAAAACTACTCGGCATAGAACTAACCAAAGACATGGAACTCGAACTAGGGGCTAAATTTTCCGACTTGGTCGAGGATGCAGTAGTTAAAGCGCCTTCTGTTTCAGGAGCGAAAGAATTTATCAACAAATTTTACCTTGAACTGGATTTTTTTGTGGCTTCTGGTACACCTGATGACGAATTGAAACGAATAGCGCATAGACGAGGCATCAGTCAGTATTTTAAATCACTGCACGGATCACCCCCTCGAAAAGAATTCATAATAGAAAATATTTTGAAGAGTCAAAATGTCGATCGATCAAGTGTGTTAATGGTTGGCGATGCGATGACTGACTATGACGCTGCTCAAAGAACTGGTCTAAATTTTGTCTGGCGAATTAGTCACAATGACTCCAGAATTCCCGAAGGTGTAAAGACTATAAGCGATCTTACAGAACTCGAACGACTCATCCTGTAACTTTTTGTCTAGTTTCGCTCTCGACTCGGTAGTCGTCTCACAATTTCTAGATTCCGAATAGCCTAATGAGCTAGTTGGATTGATTTTTCGTCCATCAGCTCCTCAGTGTAATTTATGCCGAAAAATGAATTTTGCATGATCCTCTGGGATTTACCAACCTCAGAAATTTATCCCGATGTAACCGTGCTAAGTTTTCTGGACCCCGTGAAGGAACACAAACTTATCGAGGCTGGTTTAGCAAAACAAGTTGCTACCATGTCGAGAATCATGGACAAAATGAGCCCCGACGCTAGAACGCTCTATTTAGACTTGGTTGCAGATATAGGATTATATAAATTGCCGGATGGTAGGACCTTTCGAAAAGCCCTGGCCTATGAATCATTTGGTAGTTCATGGTGGTATCATCCGGTGGCTTTTCGGAACTCTGAGGGTGATCCAACTTACACAAAAATCCTTTCGATTTTAGCTATAAAGCGTGTGGCACAAGAGCTTGGAATTAACAAGTTACACTTAGTGAAACCACCAAGAGGTGTGTCGGAATGTTTACAGAGACTGTTTACAGTTAAAGTGGAAAATGCGGTGGGCGCCATCGATTGGTTTGACATTGGACGCGCATTGCTAGGACGTGTCAAATGGACGTTTCACAAGATACAAACTCTATTTGCTTTGCGAAGACATTACAATAGACCGAGAAAAAAGATTGACGTAGCATTTCAGGGGTTCTGGGATTGGAGTGTTTTCCCAAATGAAGGCGTTAAAGGTCAATTGTCAGATCGCTACTTTGTCAACCTACCAAATGAATTAGAAAAGCTCGAAAAATCTACCTGCTACTGGTGTACTTATAGCCCCTCTCTCCGACCTAATGCTATCAAAAGAAAAAATAACGATGTATTAAGACCATTAAAAAAACACGACAACGTAGTCTTACTCGAGTCATTAACAAAATGGTCTGAAATAATTAAAGCCGTTTTAGATTTTAGACCTTTGTTAGTCTTTTTCTCAATTCAAGGCCAGCAGTCATTTACGGA
>CAILAO010000140.1 GCA_903832105.1 uncultured Pseudomonadota bacterium
TGTGCCGCTGGATGTCAATCAGCTTATTTCTCTAGATTGCAAGCTACACAAAAGCGATAAGATTCTTGATCTTGCATTCGTCCATGACTTAACCAATTCGAAATATTGTCCGACCATTGGCCGGACGAGCATCGATCCAATTTTATTTTTCAAAATGCAGACCCTAACGAGCACTCCTCACTTGGTTTTGTCAATCTCTTTATTCTGTGATAGGTTAAAAAAACTCATTCGGCAGGTGAATGAGACCTGGCTGGATTAAACAATGTTAGCAAAACCGTAATACAAGCACTTAGAAGAGATAAAACCATGGGACGAAAGTTATCTACCGTTCTTGAGGAAAGTGGAACGCCACTCAATGCACAAGCATGCGGCACCGCTCCTGAAAAAATAACCGACCGAGAAATCAAAAAGGAGCCATGCTCACGCGCTAAAAAATTGCGAGACCTTTACTTCAACACACTGTCTTCGGCAACAAACGAGTTCTCATACTGGTACACAAGAAAGTTCATAGAACTCGACGGAGAAATTCCTGTGGTACGACGAGCGGCGGCTCTAAAATGCGCATTCTCACACCTAACACCTGTTATTTATCCAGGCGAAAAAGTGGTCATGGGCAAGGCAGCCTACTACCGAGGATCCTTTCCAATGCCCTGGCTTTCAGAAGGCTACTACATGGCTAAAGAAGATGAACTTTATCAAGCAGCTTTAGCAAAAGGAAGCGCAGCTGCTGATGATGTGTCTAAGTTTGGCAGTGGCGGAGGCAATGTCACCAAAAGCTTTGGAGATGTCATATCAATTGCAGGCAAATTTGGCATGCGCAAGGAAGAAATCCCTGGAATGCTTGAGACGGCGAAGTTATGGGTCGGTAAATCAGTTGATGACTTAGGTCATAAATATGAGCAAATGATCCCTGGTTACGACGTCAAGGAATCGCTTATGCGCAGCATCGTGTGTATGTTTGACTCTGGCTACACTCTGCCGCAAGGTCGCGAGGTTATTAACTACTACTACCTGCTACAACACGGCTTTGATGGGCTGATTAGACTGGCTAAAACCGAAAAAATAAAAGTTGCAGGTTTGGCCGATGGCGATGGCATGATCGGCATGAATCGTCTCTATAATTATGAAGGCATCATTCTTGTTCTTGAAGGCGTGCAACGTTGGATTGAAAATTATGCCACAGAAGCTACGCGCCTTGAACACAAGGAACAAGATAAACTACAACGCACGGAGTATGCTGAAATTGCTTCGTGTCTTAGCCATATTGCTCACAAGCCTCCAAGAACTTTTCGCGAAGCCCTCCAACTTTGCTGGACAATTCATATCGCAGTGCTTAATGAGGATGCCATTTCCGGGCTCTCTCCTGGGCGACTTGGTCAGGTTCTTTCTCCTTGGTTTGAAGAAGATATGGCTTCTGGAAAGCTCAGCGAAATGGAGGCACTTGAACTTCTCGAATGCCTT
This sequence comes from uncultured Pseudomonadota bacterium, assembly GCA_903832105.1. GTDB lineage: Bacteria > Bdellovibrionota_B > Oligoflexia > Oligoflexales > CAILAO01 > CAILAO01. Next base: position 1,462 of record CAILAO010000140.1, read on the forward strand.
AGAGTAAAATTTACGTGCATCGATTGCTTTGCATCAATGGGCGTTGTAGGCGGCGTGCTATCAGGAAATACCTTCAATAATCTTACTATTGGTGGTCTCACAAAAGATGGAAAATCGGCCGCAAATAAACTTGAGTCGCTCATTCTTGATGCTGCAATGAACTGCGTAACCACGCAGCCAACGTTGTCTCTTTTGTACGATGAAAAGCTTCCGCAAGATTTTCTGCTCAAGACTGTTGAGTGCATCAAAACAGGCACTGGATATCCCGCCTTCATGAATAACCGAATTGCCATCGAGTTCATGATGAACCATTACGGCGCAGAGGGAATGAACCTCGATGATGCTCGCGCAGTCGCCATCGGAGGATGTCTCGAAACATCTCCTTGTTCGTGGTTACCGCTTACGTTGAATGGAAAACAATATTGGATTCCTGGTGGTTCGGGTCAACCAACAAGCGTAGGCGTTCATTTTATTTCCCTTCCTAAAATTCTCGAACTTGTACTTTTTAATGGCAAGGATCAACGCACGGGCGAGCAGGTGTTGGCGCGTCATGACCGCTCACTAGAAACCTTTGATGATCTTGTCGTGCAGTTTAAAACCTACTTTTCTCAAGCACTGGATGTTTTGGTACGTGCCAACAATATACAACATGATGTCTGGCGCAAGAACAACATGGCCATTTTCAATGCGCTGCTCAAACCAGATTGTCTCGCCAAAGGGCATCTCATTAACGAACTTGGATACCGTTTCAATGGCACGTTCAACATAGAAACATGCGGCACGATCAACCTCGTAAACAGCCTTGCAGCACTAAAAAAGCTCGTTTATCACGATCAAAAATATTCACTCGAACAAATGAAAAAAGCTCTGGAAGACAACTTCGGATTCAAACAAGCCTCCGAAGTTGGCTCATACTCTTTGGCAGACCAAGAAAAAAGAGACAACAACGAAACGTTTGACGAAATCCACTTCCGATGCCTTACAGCACCAAAGTATGGGAACGACGATTCTTTTGCAGATCAAATTCTGGCCGACTGGGAAGACTGGTTCTGCAAAGAGTGTTATGCGTATGAATCGCTCTATGCAAAACCCTTTTATCCATGCCAGATATCGGTATCAACACATGCCCCCATGGGTGCAGTGACGGTTGCTACACCAGATGGACGGCTATCTGGCACAACCTACGCTGACGGTTCAATGTCAGCATTTCCTGGCACTGACCGAAACGGACCGTATGCGTTATTTGCATCAGCAACATGCTGGGATCACGCAAAATCGCAAAACTCTCAGCTTAACCTGAAAATTCATCCCAATGTCGTCAGGGGTGTCGAAGGAGCAAAGAAACTTCTCGAACTTACACGCGCCTACTTACGAAAGGGTGGATTTCACGTGCAATATAACGTGGTAGATTCAAAAATGCTGCGAGTGGCTCAACAGCACCCAGAAGAGCACCGCGAACTTATGGTGCGCGTTGCAGGATTCACGCAGTACTGGGTAGAAATCGGAAAACCAATTCAAGATGAAGTCATCGCGCGTACTGAATATGAAGGAGTTTGACTCATGGAACAAAACAACTGCCATCATAGAAATTGTCAGAACTACGCTCCTGTTGATGTAATCAAAGGGATCTGTCATCTATCGAAAAACACTGTAGACGCTAGCGGGGCTTCATGTGACAAGTTTGAGCAATTGCCAGTTTGTAGAACTTGCAAGCATTATGCTGCAACAGATCGTAAATTAATTGGCTCCTGCAACGCGAACAGAACTAAGTTTTTTACCTATCCCGATCTTGTCGCAACTACCTGTGAATGGTTCGCATGGACAAATCAATAAAAGGTCTCATCTTTGATATTCAAGGATACGCTGTACACGATGGTCCAGGCTGCCGAACCTTGGTTTTTTTGTCTGGTTGCCCACTCAGTTGCAAATGGTGTTCAAACCCTGAAGGCCAAATTTTCAAGCAAAGACTTCTATTTCGTCCGAGAAAATGTATTTGCAATAATTTTAGATGTATCGACGCATGCTCCAAAAACGCGATAAAAAAAAACTCTCAGAGTGAATCCGAAGATTTAGAACGTATTACGATCGATAGAAAGCGTTGCAATACATGCCATGAACTATCATGCATCTCGTCCTGTTGGCATGAATCTCTCGCCATTGCTGGGCGGTGGTATACCGTGCATGATGTGATGACAATTTTGAAACGCGACCGAGATTATTGGGGAGCGGGGGGCGGTGTCACATTTGGCGGAGGAGAGCCTTTTACTCAGTCTGACTTTTTACACGCTATTTTACATGAATGTCAGAAGTCCTATATCCACACTGCCGTAGAAACGAGTGCGTATGTCGATAGGGATGTTTTACTTAAGATGTTACCTCTCATTAACTGGCTTTTCATGGACATCAAACACATAGATCCTGAAAAGCACATGACTGCTACCGGTGTTGACAACGAACTTATCTTAAAAAACGTTAAAGCCGTTACGTCATCTACCTGGAACGGCCGACTCATTATTCGCAACACCATCATTCCTGGTTTTAATGACTCCGAAACACACATCATGATTCTTTCGGATTTTATGCGCGCATGTGGAGTTAATGAGGTCAACCTTCTTCCGTATCATGCACTCGGGACATCCAAGTACGAACAGCTAGGAGTTAATTACGAATACCGCAGTCTCTTAGTTCCAAGTGACGCGCTATTAAAGCATTTTAAAACCATTCTTGAAGGTCAAGGACACCGGTGTTACGTTGGTTCACACACACCATTTTAATAGAACGCCATTCTCGTTTCCTGGGACCAGCGTAGCAGAACGGATTTTTCAGCTTAGCGTCACTTTAACATCAACAGAAGTTCATCAAGTGTTTCATGAAGCGGTCTCACTGTCGTCGACTTGAACGGTTCCACAGACACGGCAAAATTCTTGATAGGAAACTACAGTGGTTCTCTGGTTTCGGGCACTCAAGTCATTGTCTCTTGGATTAAAATACCGTGAGCTACAAACGAACGAGAAGCTATTTTCATAGTGTTTCTAACGGATCTGTTATTTTGTAAATACGGACATAGCCTATTTATTTTATGGCAAGGAATCTATTACTCCACAATCAGAAAAAGCTTTTCACGGCGGATGTTATGCTATTCGAATCTACAAAAACAGGGACTTTTTAGACAGAATCTATTTTTCTTCAAAACTGACTACTTCGTGACTGCAAGTGCTTTGATACAGAAATTGGCCGTTTTGTCATCATTGGTGAGATCCTGCCATTTCGTGCCATTCCAGTAGAAGCTTTCGCCAGGGTTGGCTCGAGATTCGACCAGAGGTTTCTCTGAGGCACCGAGAAGAACTGGAACATAAGATGTTTTGTCGAAAGGATGTCCGCCGGCCGCTAGTTTAAGGTAGACGTAGAAATGACTTCCAGGCGCAAGACTGATCGGATTATCAAGATCGATCGTATGGAATCCCTTTGTCATGATGGTGCCGGATTTAGCTGAGAGTTCGTTTTGCAACTGGCCGTTTTCGAACTGACCGAAAATCTTGACCGTGAACGGCACATTGTCCGTAGTGGCGTAAAAACTCACGGATTTAATCAATTCCTGGGCAATGTTACTGCGTGCCACAAAAGCGTTGAATGCCTCGGAGATATTGGCCTTCGTGTCTCTCCAGCCATGCAAGTCATGGTAGTAAATGGTGCTGTAAGCCAATTTTTCGGCGTTGCGGAATGACACTGCGCCCATCTCGGGGTGTTTGGTTGCCGTCTTGTCATAGTATGAAAGCCAGAAAAAGCCATTTTCTCCCCAACTGGCTCCCCAACTGTTCTTTGTTAGCCATGCGCCAGGGTGTTCGGCTGCCGTCGCCTTATCGTCGTCCCAGCCCACGATTGAAACAGCATGGTTTGGCTCGTAAGTGCTAGATGGCGGCTGATAGAATGTGTGATCGTCGTCCGAATAAAAATCACTGCTCCATGCGAGGGCTGTGCCAATGACACCGCCATCCATAATAGCCTTCTTGACCCGATCGATATTGTCGAGATTTTGATTGACGCTAAACCATTCAATGTCACGAACGTAGTAAAAGTGGAACTTGCTATCACGTTCAAGAGGTGGACTACTGTATGATTGTCCGTCAATGTCTCTCACAGCCCCGGCGCCTCTCGAAAAATAGGCCGCGGCAATGCGATAGTCGCCCCCTTGATGCACCGTTAATCCTCCGCTATCGGGTGCATCAGGGTTGAATTTACTGTTGAACCCGTTCCACCAATCCAAGTGGTACTCAGCAAGGTTGGGCTCGCCAGTTTCGCTATTGGTCTGCCAAGCGCCTGTCATCAGGAGGTTGCTTTCGACGGCGGCCATGGTTCCGTGTGTCCAGCATGTTCCTCCCTGTTGGCTCTTGACTGATGTGACATAGCTATGCCCAACCACGCTCCTCAGGTCAAAAGAACGCGGAAATTCTGCGAATGCTGCGGTTGAAAGAAAAAACAAACTACCAAGAAAAATACCAAAGGATTGCATTTTTCGACTCCTTTTTTAAAAAAACGGGGTGAATTTGTCAGGCTGCTTTTTGTGGGAACGTCTGCTGTTATTATAGCAAACTGCAAGGCATTTTTGCTAGCTTCGCGCCTTGGGCGCACGCGAGGTTTTATGGAGGCTCTGTGATCTATGTGATATCAATATGTTATGTCCCAAACGAGAGAGGGGCAAATCTTGTCTCGTTTTTTCGTGCAGAAGGCATGAACGAATATGCATCTAATAGATAGGAATATTCATCACGGAGTTTATAGGACTGTGGCAGCGGAGACTCTAAGTTTTCTCAAAATAGCTTGAAAGAAAGGTCTCTTGAAACATACAGTATAGGAACTGATCCTTTGTGATTGGTATTAAGGAGAGTTTCTATGCGGCGAGTTTACTTGGATTATAACGCGAGTACTCCTCTTGCTTCTGAGGTTAAAAAAGCGATCAGAGAATGTCTTGATGAGAACTATGGCAATCCGTCGAGCCACCACTGGGCTGGACGACCCGTTAAAGAGCGTATTGAAGATGCAAGATCAAAAGTAGCGTCGCTTATCGAGGCAAGTCCTGAAGAGATTGTTTTTACGAGTGGGGGAAGCGAAGCAAATAATGCCGCGATTAAAGGGGCTTATTTCGCGAACAGGGCGGGTGGAAAACATATCATTACGACAGCGATCGAACATCCAGCTGTTTTAAAACCTTGCGCCTTTTTGGAAAAACTTGGTGCTAAAGTCACGCATCTTTCTGTTGATGGCACCGGTTTGGTGGATCCAGATGATGTGCGCAGGGCGATTAACAAAGAAACTTTTTTAATCACGGTGATGCACGCAAATAATGAGGTAGGCACCATTCAGCCGATTGCTGACATTGCGAATATTGCAAGAGAGCATGGCATTCTTTTTCACACGGATGCCGCGCAGTCAGCAGGAAAAATAAAAATCAACGTCAAGGAGTTTGGTGTCGATTTACTTTCCCTCGCGGGGCATAAGTTCTATGCCCCTAAAGGCATTGGCGTTCTTTTTGTGCGAAGGGGAGTCAAGATTGATCCGCTTATTCATGGAGCAGGCCACGAGTTTGGACTTAGGGCTGGCACCGAAAGTGTTTTGCTTGATGTTGCAATAGGTGTCGCAGCTGAAGAATCAAAACGATGGGTGACTGATCAGACTGTTAGAGACCTACGCGATTACTTTTGGGAGCAATTAAAGCGGGAGTTTGGTTCTCAGGTTTCTCTGAATGGTCATCCTACGAAAAGACTTCCCAATACTCTTAATCTTTCTTTTAAAGACCGTATTGGTAGTGAGGTTTTGGATGCAATGGAAGATATAGCGGCTTCGACGGGTTCCGCGTGTCACTCGGGTGAAATTAGGCTCTCTCCTGTTTTGGCAGCGATGGGCATCTCTCCAGCGGTCGGAAAAGGTGCTATTCGATTCAGTCTTGGACGGGAAACGACGCGTGATGAAATTGATTACGTTGTGAAAAAGCTGAAAGTCACTTAATATACTCTCGTCATTTGCTGATGTTCGAAGTATAATAGGGCGAATTTGCCCGATTATTTCCTGTTTAAGGGGAGTTAGACGCTGAAAATTCTTACATTCAATCATCACGAATCTTACCTTTGCTCTCTAGCTGCTACTGAACAAAAAGTAAAGCGTGAGCGTGAATCCAGCAAATCCACTAAGCAGCCTGATGTTAATTTGGAAAGCTATGGAATTCTCAATGACATAGACAAGCTTTTCAAATGTTGTGTCACTGGATGTCATTCGAAAGTATTTTCTGTTGACGCTGCAATGAGTGAAATGCAGAAAA
>CAILAO010000141.1 GCA_903832105.1 uncultured Pseudomonadota bacterium
AATTGTTGATGAGATTATTCAGTCGTACCAAGAAGCATGGGCAGATCGCGAGCGTTATTCAGAGGTCGAGATATCGGCCCTATCAACGTATATAAATCAAAATAATTACCCCAAAGGTATTCGTAGCACGCTTCGGGATGCTCTTTCTTACTTTGCAGTTGCGATTCTTCAGGATACTTCCTACTGGACTCCGGAGGAAAGTAACGACGCCTATCGCCTGAATGTTGATGATTTGATGGCAAAGGAGTATTCGAAGGATCCAAGCTTTCTCACCAACAAAAAAATTCATCCCTTGGAAAAACTTGTCCGCGTTCTTGATGATCTCGAGAGATGGCACCTCAAGGAAAAAAAGTATGAGGCTGCCCTGGAGGCAAGGCTTGAGAGGCTAAGGCAAGTGCATCAACATCTGGCATCTGGAAATGAGGGGAGGAGAGATCTCGTCAGGAAAAGTCTTATCTCTTACCTGGACGGCGTGAAGAAGTATCCATGGTGGTCAATGGGTATGGCAGAGCTTTCGGAATTTTGGAAACAAGCAGACGACTTTGTGGAGGCGCGCTCGGTTGCAGAAAAGGGGGTTGAGGCTTTCCCGGAGTCTATTGGTGGTAAGAAGTGCCTTCAGATCGTTAAATTGATCGAACAACCGGATTTTGATTTTACGGTTATGGAGGTTGATGGTAAAGGGAAACGGTCAATAGAGGTCAACCATCAGAACATTAAAGAGCTATTTTTTAGGGCTTATGCAGTTCCCTGGTCAGGAAAATCTCAGGACGTCTTGCAGCTAGATAATTTTACTTCGCAAAAAGCCATGAAGGTCTTATTAAAGGACAAGCCTTTGAAAGAGTGGCGTGTTAACTTACCTGAGACGCCGGATTTCAAGAAGCATCGAACCTTTGCTATCCCCGAAATAGAACAATTTGGAATTTACGTCATCATTGCCTCCGCGACACCATCTTTTGCCGAGGAACAAAATAAACTCATCGGAGCCCTCTTTTTCCTGAGCGATTTTGTCCCTATCGGTCAACGCATTGGCGATGATGCTTACGAGATCAAGGTTGTTTCTGGTGAGACCGGAAAGCCTGTGAGCGGAGCAAAGGTTGACATCGTCAAAAACAGTTGGCGTGGCTCTCCGACCATCACTGCCTCGGAAAAAACAGATTCGGATGGTTCTTATACCTTTAGAGAAAAAAAGGTTAAAGGTTCTCACGATGGCTCAAGTTATGGCGCAGTCATTCGTAAGGATAACCAGATTGCATTTTTATCGAGAGGTTTTTATTTAATGGAACCTCTGGCGCCAACGGATACAGACGCGACTCTGATTTACACAGATCGGAGCATTTATCGCCCACTGCAAAAAATCCAATGGAAAGTGGTGGCCTACGGTGGATCGTCTGCCAAGGGGCGATTCAATGTATTGCCACAAAAGAGTGTCACCGTATCGCTTCTGGATTCCAATTGGCAGGAGGTGTTAAAGCAAGATGTTACGACTAGTGATTTTGGTAGTGCCTCTGGGGTGTTTGTCATACCGCAAGGTCGCCTCCTAGGAACGTGGCACCTAAAAACCTCTCTAGCTTCCAGTGAGACCGTTATTCGCGTCGAAGAATATAAGCGTCCCACATTTGAAATTACCATAACAGATCCCGAAAAAAACATGCGGCTTAACGAGCGTGTTCAATTATCGGGAAAGGCAGCATACTACTACGGTCTTCCGGTGACTGGTGGAGAGGTCCGATGGAAAGCGGTTCGAAAGCCGGTCTTTCCCTGGTGGTGGGGATGGCTCTCCCGTGACTTCGAAAGTGGAAGACAAGGCGAGACAGTGGCGTCCGGAAAAGAACGTATAGAAAAAGACGGAACATTTTTAATTAAATTTATTCCGGAAGCCGATCCCGATCTTGAAAAGTCTTCAGAAGGTCTTAGTTACCGCTATTTGATCACGGCTGACGTGACTGATGATGGGGGAGAGACGCGGTCAACGGAGCGATCTTTTAGGATTGGATTTGTTTCTGTTGAGGCTTTTATTGCGTTAGACGATAAATTTGTAGTTGAAGATGTTTCGAGCACGATCAAGGTGGTGAGAAAGTCGCTTAATGGGTTGCCGCTTAAGGGCGCTGGAACATGGGCGATCTACGCGCTAGAAGAGCCCTCAAAGACATTGCTTCCAGCGGATCTTCCCGTGATCGAAGATTCGGAAGTTGGGCGGGGGTGGAGAAAGGGTGCGGGCCAAAAAGGAAAGAAACGCTCTTTTCTCACTGAAGGTGATGCTTTAAGACCGCGTTGGGTCAGTGACTATGATTACCAGGCATATTTGAGATCATGGAAAAGCGGTCGGAAGATCACTGATGGATCTCTGGAACATGACGCCAAGGGAGAAGCTGAGGCAAAAGTGAAAGGGCTTTCGGGAGGTTCTTATCGTTTTGTTTATGAGACAAAGGATGAGTATGGGAAGCTAGCGCGTGCTTCCTATGAGTTCTTGGTTTCAGAGGAGGGTAAGACCATATCTATTCCTCTTTTGATGCTTCCCGAAAAAACGTCTGTCGAAGCTGGAAAAGATCTTCGTATTTATCTCATGTCTGGCGTGCAAGATGGAGTGTTATATTTTGATGTACTAAGAGCGGGGAATAAAAGGGAACGAAAAGTGATCAAGACTGGCGTTTCAACTATCGTAGAAGTGCCCGTCAGTTCAGATGATCGCGGAGGCTTTTCGATCGAAGCGTGGCTCGTGCGGGATTTTCAGATCATGCGTCAAAAGCAAAGTATTTTTGTTCCATGGGACAATAAAGAACTCAAAATAACATTCTCAAGTTTCCGTGAGAAGTTGACGCCAAAGACGAAGGAGAAGTGGACCATTAAGGTCGCTGGAAAAAATTCCGAGATCCGTGCTGGCGAAGTGCTCGCTTACATGTACGATAAAAGTCTCGACGCGTTCGTAGAACATAAACCCGTGTCGATCTTATCTCTTTATCCGGAGCATCACTTTGCGACTGATTTGCAGACTCCACTAAACCCCTCATACGGAAACTGGCTATCGCGGGGGAGCCTCGTGACGCTTCCGGAAGCTCCGGTGCTTAATGGTGACGGACTTAAAAGTTTTGGTATGTATGCATCTGGTGGTCCGGGGCGAAGATCGTTTGGGCTAGGAGAACCTTCGCGAGGAGGAATGAGGCCAAAGGCCCTTAGAAAGCATCAAGCTGAAGAAGCGGCGGATTCATTGAGTGGCAGTGCGGCCTCTTTTGCGGCAGCTCCTATGGAGCCGCAGCTTGCTTTGGCCGATGCGAATACAGGCCGAGCGAGTGCAAAAAAGATCGAGGGAGCCGGCTATGCTGATGTTGATTCTCAAAAGGAACCGGCAGAACTTAGGAGCGACTTCAGTGAGACAGCCTTTTGGCTGCCACACCTCACGATCGGTAAAGATGGGGAGGTCTCTATTGAATATACGGTCCCTGATTCAGTGACAGCATGGAATGTTTGGGCTCTAGGGATCACAAAAGATCTCATGGGCGGTTCCGTTCAGAGGGAAGCGAAGAGCGCCAAGGATTTTATGGTTCGACCTTATGTGCCGCGATTTCTTCGCGAAGGAGACCAAGCAGAGATCCGGGTCATGCTTGAAAACACGACAAAAAGTTCGCTTAAAGCAAAACTTCGATTTTCTGTGATCGATAGTGAGACTGGACAAGATCTGAGCGAAAGTTTCGGGCTTTCTCAGAAAGAAACTGACGTCAAAATCCCGGCTGAGCAGAGCGTGCGAGAAGAATTCAAGCTCACTGTTCCTAAAAAGTTGACGAGTGTTCAGATTAAGGTGGTTGCGGAGTCAGATTCTTTAAGTGATGGCGAGCTTAGAACGATTCCCATCTTGCCGGCAAGATTTCATCTCGCAGAATCGAAGTTTGTGGCGATTAGAGGAAAACAAAAGAAGACGGTCGAGTTTCCTGATCTTAAAAAGACCGACGATGCTTCCAGAATGGACGAACTTTTCACCATCAACATCGATGCGCAGCTTTTTTATTCCGTGCTTAAAGCTGTTCCATATCTTCTTGACTGCCCTTATGAGGGAAGCGACGAGTTGATTAATAAGTTTCTTGTGGTGGGTATTCTTTCGAAAATTTATCAAGATTTCCCGTCGGTCAAGGCTATGGCAAAAAAGTTTTCAGATCGGAAGACCCTGTGGGAGAATTGGGATCAGCCAAATCCTGATCGGAAAATGCTCCTTGAGGAATCGCCGTGGTTACTGGAAGCAAAGGGAGCCGATGTTTCAGAAGAGCGAATCATCAACATCTTAAATCCTGACGTTAGCGCAAAATGGACGAAGGATATACTCGTAAAAATTCAAAAGGTGCAAAATACCGACGGGGGGTTCCCTTGGTTTACAGGAATGCCATCGTCACCCTTCATAACTCTATATTTGATGTATGGATTTGCCAAGGCGTCGGAGTTTGGGGTTACCATTCCAAAAGATGTCGTTCTTAAGGGGTGGAAGTACCTGGGGGATGTTTTTGATCGCGAGTACGAAAAAAGACTTAGTGACAAGAAGCTTTTTGGCGTAGAGTTTCTCACATTTTTGAATTATGTCGCATCTTGCTATCCTGATGACTCATGGATGGGTGAGGCCTTCACGATGAAGGATCGTGAGGCGACGTTAAAATATACGTTTGCTCATTGGAAAGAGATTTCTCCCTACCTTAAATTGCAACTGGCTTTGACGTTGACGCGCATGAAAAAGAAAAATGACGCGAAACTTGTACTTGAAAGTGTGTTTGATTCGGCAAAAACATCGGAAGAACTTGGGACATACTGGGCGGCTGAAGACCGAAGTTGGCTCTGGTATCAAGATATGATCGAGACCCATGCCTTTGCATTACGTGCGATCTCTGAGATTTCATCCAAACATGGAAAAAGGGACGGGCTTATTCAATGGATTCTCCTTAATAAAAAGTTAAATCACTGGAAGTCCACCAGAGCAACCACTGAAGTGGTTTACGCGCTGACTCATTACCTTAAACGAGAGAAGATGCTTTCTCAGAAAGAAAAGGTCAATGTCAAGGCGGGTAAACTCGACAAGACTTTTGTATTCGAAGCTGATCAATACGATGGAAAGACACAGCTTGTTATGAAAGATAAGGAGGTGACGAGCGATCTTGCTTCGGTGACTTTTATCAATGAAACGGCGAACGAGAAGTCGTTAATGTTTGCCTCTGCAACGTGGCATTTTTCGACAGAAAGGCTGCCGGAGAGAGATAAAGGCGACTTTTTTACAGTTTCCCGCCGCTATTTTAAGCGAGAGCATAACGGAAAAGAGTTCGTTTTAACTCCGATAGCCGAGGGTGCCGCTGTTAGGGTCGGAGATGAGATTGAGGTGCAGATTTCCATGACAGCGAAGCACACGGCAGAGTATGTTCATCTTCGAGATCCCAGAATTGCCGGATTTGAACCGACACTAGGTGTGTCACAATATCGTTTCGATCTGGGTATTGCCCGGTATGAAGAGATCAGGGATAATGGGACTAACTTTTTTTTCGAACACCTTCCTCACGGTCAGTACACACTTAAATATCGCGTGAGAGCAAGCATGGCCGGAACATTTAAGTCCAGCCCTGCAGTCCTGCAATCTCTTTACGCGCCGGAATTCGTCGCCTATTCAGCGGGGAGGGAGATGGTGGTTAAAAACTAAAATTGGATGTGTTTAGTTTTATAAAAGCCAGTGCACTAAAAACAAAAAAAGGGTGATGAGATGACTTTAAAAATGTCGACCTATCACGTAACCGTTAGAAAGAGATTAAAAAAACTTGCGAAACCTTCCGTTAAGGAGGGTTATGAGAACTACTTTAAAAAGGTGACGATTTTTCACGGTGTGAAGACGCTGGGCGTGAAGCGGGTTATGAAGGAGACGTTACCTCTTTTGAGCGATAAGTCGATTGAAAGCATAGTTAAAGAAGCCTTTTCATTGCTTGAGTCTGACTATTCAGAAGAAAAGCAAATAGGTGTGGGGCTTCTTTCGAGGCAGGTGAAAAAGTTACCTGAAAATTTTTTGAGGATGCTGGAACCAGTTTTTGAAAGAGGCGTCTATGATTGGGCGACTTGCGACGGAATAGCTGGCCGAGTACTGAGACCTCTTTTGAAGAAAGATAAAAAGACCCTTTCTCACATAGTTTCATGGAGTCTTTCGAAGAATATTTGGAGAAAGCGGGCGTCTGCTGTAGCTTTCGTTAACGAGGCGAGGCATGGTGACTACAATAATGAGATTATGCTTGTTTGCAGTCGCCTCGCAGGACATCCGGAGCGTTTTGTCCAGCTTGGAATGGGCTGGGTGCTGCGAGAACTTTTTTTGGCAGATCAGGAGGCCGTCTTGAAGTTTTTGCGCAAAAATTATGAAGGCATAAGTCGCGAAGGACTTCGCTATGCACTTGAGAAGATGCCTGATCCGTTGAAGAAGAAAATATTACAAGAGCACAAAGAAGAGCTGATGTGAGAAGTAACCCACAAGAATGGCGCGGTATTATTGGCGTTGCAGTGTACTCGGATTCATCAATGCCAGAAGTCTTTCTAGGGTAATGCTCGTCCCGTTTGATAGTTCTTTGAACATCAGCCCCAACTTGGCTCCTTTACCGTCTTTTGATTTTGTTTTGACCCATCGAACTTCTCCTGTGCCTTGAAGGTCGATCCAGTTGTCTGCATTAAAGTGCAGGCGAATGTTGATCGGTGAGCCAGGGGTCGGAATTTTTGCGTCTTGGACTCTGAGCCCCATTCCGCCCGTGCTGATATCTTCTAGTTTTGCTGGTTGAAAGCCTTCCTCAAGTTCCACCTCCACTTGCAGCTTAGGTAAAAAGTCCGCAAAGTCGTCCACTCGAAAACGCTCTGATCTTAGAAAAAGGTGCGTCTTCAGAGCGGTAATGACCGTGTCAAAATCGACCGTTTTGTGAAAGACGGCATTTGCGCCGAGAGCGATCAGTTCGGCATCGGCTAGAAGGGGGTTAGAGGAAAAAAAGAAGAATAGCGGCTTCGTTTGGTCCTTTTTCCGAACGTGGCGCAAAAAGACCAGACCAGAACCGCCTGGCATTGACATATCGGAAACGATCGCGTCAAAAGACTCTGCATCGAACAGCGCGATTGCCTCTGCAACATTAGCGGCAGTCTTTACTTCGAACCCGGCAAATTCCAGTTGTAAGGAGGAAACTAAACGGAGGTCACTTTCGTCGTCAACAAAAAGGACCACCGGCCTTCTGTGATGGCTTGCTTCGGTCATGGGCTGTTCCTCAGTTAACTTTTCTTTGGGCTAGTTAAGATATTTTAACATGACTTTTTGTCTGCGAGCAATGCCGTTAAAATGACTAGAAAACGTCGCTCTATATGGCTTTGCGGATTGGTGTTTTTGGTCATTTCTAAGATTTTTTCAGGCTTTCGGGAAGTGTCTTTAGTGTGCCAGCGTGGGTGCGTTGATCACGCGACTTCTGGTCACTGGATACGGGCAAGATGTCGCGTTGCTTCCTTCGGTGCCGATCTTAATCCAATAATCGATTACATGGTGCCCTGGATATAAACCGGAAACTTCAAAATAGAACGCTCTGCGTCCCGGCTTGTCGCTTGGTTCTTCATCCAGAGTGAAATAGAAATAAGACGTTCGTAAGGAATGAAGACATGGTCAGTTTGTTCACGACACGCATAGATCCTCCCAAATAAAGGTCTCAGCGTGCTATCGGATTTTGGGAGTGGGGCTTTAGGGTGCAGGGGACTTGCATAAAATGTCGGCAATGATATTAGCGTGTTAGCTCGAATTGGCGGGGTTGCTGGCCTTTTTGTCACGCAAGAAAGACATGTTAGCAAAATCAATCACGACTTGACCCTAACTTCCTTCTTGGATTATCGTAATAGCCTAAATTTAAGTAGATTTTCGACGTTATTTTTTTGCGTTTTTATTGACATTTATATCGAAAGGCGTGGTGGAATGGGGCTTTTTGCAAATAGGATGTCTCTCATCGATACTGAATTTGCGTTTGAGGTGGGATCTTGGGTTCGCGCGATCGAAGCGGGGGGAACAAGGGTTGTTAAGCTTAATATTGGTGAACCCGATTTTAATATTCCTGAGTTCACAAAGGCAGAGCTAAAAAAACAGATCGATGCAAATAATACTCACTACTGCGATCCAAAGGGGGTCCTATCTTTTAGAAAGGCCATCGCGAAAGATCTTGGAGATCTTCGGGGAATTAAGATCAATCCTGAACAGGTTGTGGTGTTTCCAGGTGCTAAAACACCGATTTCTTTGAGTGCTCATGCATACGCAGATCCTGGTGATGAGATCGTTTATCCTACGCCGGGTTATGCGACTTACGAGTCAATTTCTAAATATAATGGCTGTAAACCCGTTCAGCTTCACCTTAAGGAAGAAAAGAAATTTTCCTTCACCCCCAAAGATCTTGAAAAACTAATCACCGCAAAAACAAAACTTATATTTTTTAATTTTCCATCAAACCCCACCGGAGCAAGTCTCTCTAAAGACCAAATGGAAGAGATTGCCGAGATCATTTTGAAAAAGGCTCCCCCTAATGTAAGGGTGTTCTCGGATGAGATTTACGAACATATTGTTTTCGATGGAACCAAGCATGTCAGCATCGCTTCCATGAAGGGGATGCAGGCGAAGTCCATCATCGTTTCTGGTCATTCAAAGTCTTATGCATGGACCGGAGGACGCATTGGATATGCAGCGTTTCCAACCGTCGAAGAAGCCAATATGTTTAAAATTTTAAATATCAATTACTTTTCATGTGGTTGTCCTTATAATCAGGAGGCAGCACGTGTGACGCTAGAGTCTCCTGAACGAGAAGCTATTCTTGACAGAATGGTGCAGAGTTTTAAAGAGCGCCGTGATGTCACCGTCGAGGGGCTCAATAAGATTTCGGGCGTTTCCTGTCTCAAACCGCCAGCCACTTTCTATGTTTATCCGAATATTGCAGGCATCTGCAAAAATATCGGAGCGGTTGATTTTTATGAGTCGCTGCCCCAAGAAAAGAGAGGGCGTACGTCACCATCAACACTGTTTCAAAGGTTCCTTCTTTTTAGGCATCACACAGCTACACTGGATCGGATATCGTTTGGCATGATTGGTGCCGAGGGTGAGCATTATCTCAGACTCTCGGTTGCGACAGCGATGGAAGATCTTAAAGAAGGCATCCGACGTATTGCAGTTGCAGCAGAAGACAAAAAAGGATTTCAAGAGTTCGTTGCAAAAGGTGAATACTTGTATATTTAGTTTTTTTACTTGGTCATAAGCCCAGTAGGGGAGAAGAAGACATGATGAAAGGGTACACAAATCGTTATTTACACGTCGATCTCACGGCACGAAAATTTCAGATCGGGGTTCCTAAACAGGAGCTGTTCGAAGAGTTTATCGGTGGTAAAGCATTGGGATTAAAACTTCTTTTGAACGACAAGCTCGTCACTCATGATCCTTACTCCCCTGAGAATCCTTTAATTTTCTTAACAGGCCCGATAACGGGTTCTCTCGTCCAAACATCGGCGCGCTCGGCGCTTGTGACGAAGTCGCCGCTTACAGGGACGTTTCTTGATACACATGCTGGCGGACACTTCGGCCCGATGATTAAAAGGGCGGGATTTGATTATCTTTACATCACCGGGAAGAGCAAGACTCCGGTATTTCTCCATATTACTGAGAATGACGTCACGTTTGAGGATGCGGGAAAACTTTGGGGCAAGGGGATTTTCGAAACAGAGAAAAAGCTCAGCGAAAGTTATCCTAAGGCGAAAATCGCAAGCATCGGACCCGCCGGAGAGCACCGCGTAAGATTTGCCTGCATTGGCACTGAGCTTTATCGCCAGTTTGGCCGAGGCGGAGCCGGTGCTGTTATGGGTGACAAAAATCTTAAAGCTGTCGTCGTTGAAGGTGACCGAAAGATCGAATATCACGATAAAGATGGGTTCATGTCTCTCAATAGGGAGTTGACAGCTGACATCATGAAGCACCCAAACCGTCAAAGACGCTTTGATCTTGGTACGATGATGTGGATCCGCATGTGCCAGGAAGAGGGAAAGTTTCTCCCTGTAAATAACTGGAGTGAGGTTCAGTCGAAAGACTACGAAAAAATAACGTCTGAAACGATGAAAAAGGAACTAAATTGGAAGAGTGTCGGATGCTTCAACTGCAACATCCTTTGTTCGAAGATGTCGCATTGGGATAAGTACGAAGTCGAGGGACCCGAATACGAAACGACGGCCTTTCTCGGGTCAGGATGCGGCATTTTTAACGCGGCTGCTGTGGCAAAAGCCAATTATCTGTGTGACGATCTAGGTTTGGATACGATTTCAGCCGGTAACACGATTTCGTTCGCAATGGAGGCCTTTGAACGAGGTCTTCTAACAACAAAAGATACTGATAAAATCGAATTAAAATTTGGAAACGCAGATGCTGTTTTTGCCCTTTTAGAGAAGATTTCGCTTCGGCAAGGAATCGGAGAACTGCTTGCGGATGGCACTCGCATAGCCGCGAGGAGGATCGGCAAGGACTCGGATTATTTTGCGATTCAAACGGCGGGGATGGAGCTTTCGGGCACAAACATCAAGGGGTCATCGTCCATGGGGCTTGGACTTGCGACATCTGATTTTGCAAGTCATACAAGGGTGTGGTCCTCAACTGCTGAGATGCGCGGACAGATCAATTATGAAAGTGCTCCACAATGGATTATCAGCGCACAAGATGAGATTCATACCCGAAATTCGTTAATTGTCTGTGATTTTTTCATGTTTGGATTTGACAAAATTCTTCCAGTGCTTGAGAAGTTGACGGGAAAACGTTACGAGGAAAAAGATGCAATGAGGCTGGGAGAAAAGGTTTCCGCTCTCACCAGGATGTATAACATGAAGAATGGCCGTACAAGGAAAGACGACACCTTGCCAAGAAGATTTTTCGAAGAGAAGCATGAAGCGGGTATCTTTAAAGATCAAAAAATGAGCAAAGAGATTTTTGATAAATGGGTTGATACTTACTATGAAAAACGTGGTTGGGATAATGGTGGTGTCCCGACAAACGGAAAACTGTCAGAACTCGGTCTCGCCCGATTATAAGGAGAAGAAGAATGAGTTTGCATTACAAATTTCTCAGTTCCAAGGACATGAAACAGATAGACGCTTTGAAAGAGTCGTATGGCGGGGCCAAGGAGGTCTCTCGCACGATAGATCTGATGAGGACATACGAGACAAGAAAAAAAATCGCGAATGAGAAGGGCTTTGGCAGAATGCTTGAGGAAGCTGAGCAGTATGCCAAAAGGTTTCCCAAGGTTGAAGACTTCATTAAAAAAGAGAAGGTTGAATGTACGAAGCCGGGAGTGGCTACGACACAAGTGTCGGGCTTTCAAGGGGCACCGATCACTCTTCACTGCATGAAACGCGTCGCAGATGACGGGACGACGCTTGTCCCAAAAGAATTTATTTCTGTCATGGCCTTGACAGAAGATTATGTGCTGAATGGAGAACTTTTAACCACTCTCGCAATGTCTGAAAATATTATGAAGGCCGATAAGTTCTGCAACACGAATCTTGTGGGAACTCCTTTGACAAAAAATGCATACGAACGTCTTGAAAAAGTCACAGGAGAAAAGTTTGACACGAGTGAACCGGCTTCGGGAATGCGGGCTCTCGTCCTAAAAAATATGGGAACCGCTTATGGCAATCTCGGTGGTGTCGAAGTGGCGAATAATAACCACTTGGTTTATCTTGATGGCATCACGCGGGCTGCGGTAAACACCGGGAGTAATTTTTTCCTTAACCCAAGTTGGTCCACGATTGTCGCGGCTTGTTATTACGCGCGAGATATCAAAAATGTGATGTTTAAGATTTCAATGCTCCTCTCAACGCAGAATGCCATCCAATTTCGCATGCTGCTTAACATTATGAAGGAGTACATTAGAGATGATGGAACGACGCCGATTTATGAAGTAAATCTTGGTAACGGACAATCTCCTGAAATGTTTATTCAATGTTCTGAGGATCTTAAGGCATCAGGAATTCCTGGAGTGTCGCTTGCGGCACACTTAAGAATCAACCCTGATCTTGGTCTTGCAAATTTTGATTGGACTAAGA
This sequence comes from uncultured Pseudomonadota bacterium, assembly GCA_903832105.1. Taxonomy (GTDB): domain Bacteria; phylum Bdellovibrionota_B; class Oligoflexia; order Oligoflexales; family CAILAO01; genus CAILAO01. The sequence goes on from CAILAO010000141.1 coordinate 12,079, forward strand.
ATGCCCACAAAGTGCTTGCGTCAGGAACTAACGTTACGATTAAGTACGAGAGCGACGGGACTTCTCGACCCATGGATACCATGGCGGCGTACTTCTTGCCTAAGGAAGAGCGCCTAGCAGCCGCCACTCAGATTGGCGATGTTATTTATTATAAGTGCGTCAGATGTTCGAATGATGCGAAAGAAATTATGAAACTTGGGCACAAAGCAACGTTTGCAGGTATCTCATATCGATAACATATTATTCAAGAGAGGATCATGTATGAAACATAGATTGGCATTAGTGGGATTTGGTACGGTTGGTCAAGGTATTGCCGAAATTTTAGAGAAAAAACGTGGGGAACTAAAATCAGCGTACGATTACGATTTCGATATCGTTGCTGTGTCAGATCTTCGTTTTGGAACGGCTTACAATCCTGATGGCCTCAATATTCCGTCTCTTCTTGGAGACGCAAAAAAAGGGAAGTTCACTCAAAACGTGAAGGACTGGAACGCACTTCAAACGATCAAAGAAAGCAATGCTACCGTGGTGTGCGAGATGTCATTTACTGATCTTAAAACCGGTGAGCCAGCGATTTCTCACTGTAAAGCAGCATTTGAAACCAAAAAGCACATCGTAACAAGTAATAAAGGACCCGCTGCCCTCGCTTATCGGGACATGAAAGAACTCGCGAAAAAGCACGGTGTTAAGTTTTTAATTGAGGGAACTGTTATGAGCGGAACACCGGTGCTCAACCTTGCCGATGGACCTCTTGCTGGTTGTACGATTAAAGGCATTAGAGGCATTTTAAACGGGACCACGAACTATATTTTAACTCAGATGGAAAATGGCATGGATTATAGTGCAGCTCTAAAAAAGGCGCAGGAGCTTGGCTACGCAGAAGCCGATCCGACCGGTGATGTCGAAGGCTATGATGCTCGAGGAAAAGTAACGATTCTTACAAACGTGGTCATGGGCGCCAAGTTCGCGATCAACGATGTTACGTGCAAAGGGATCACGGGGATCACGTCCGCAGATATTGAAAAGGCCAAAAAAGAAAATCATCGTTGGAAGCTGATCAGTTCAGTTAAAAATGAGAATGGCAAGATAACGGCTTCAGTAGCTCCGGAAAAAATTCCGATGACTCATCCTTTGGCAAGCGCCATGGGAGCGACGAATGCGTTGACCTTTTCAACAGATCTTATGGGCGATATCACAATTGTAGGTGCTGGTGCTGGAAGGACCGAAACAGGATTTTCGATTTTAGCTGATCTGCTCAAGATTTACAGGTCATAAAATGGTTTAGGGGGCAGAGTTTTCTGCCTCCGGTTTTCTGTGCGTGTACTGAATGGCACTGGGTTAACGTATACGTCCTCATAGACATAGACTTGAAACTTGAGACTTTAACGTGATCTCTTTCTTGAAAC
>CAILAO010000142.1 GCA_903832105.1 uncultured Pseudomonadota bacterium
AACAAAGCCTTGAGCACTCTGCTAATAAAAAAGATCACGGAATCTGGGGATACAATATCGGACGATGATTATTGGGTGATTCGAAATGGTCTAATCGCTGATGGAAAAATCGACGTGGGCCGAGGGAAAGGTGGTTCCGTTTACTTGAGCAGCCATTCCCAACCAAAGCTTCCTAAGCTATGCAACGACTACAAGAATGAAAAAGAATTATACGGCCCTATTTTAAAGGTGATCGAGGATTCATGGGCAAAAGATGACCTAATCGATAACCCCGTTGTTCAGATAACCGCAAACTTGGGTTCTAAGGCTATTAGGGGCAAGTGGTCCAGGCCCGACCTAACATTGGTAGCTATCAGACGCTATGAATTCATACCCGGCAAAACTATAGAACTTGTTACCTTTGAAGTCAAGACTATGGATGACTTCTCGCTTAACGGGGTTTTCGAGACAGCGTCTCACCTGAAGGTTGCTCACCGAAGTTACCTTATGATTCAGGTCAGCAAGAAACCTGATGAGACTAATGTTGAGTTCTCCAGACTTAAAGAATATTCTCAACGTTTCGAAATTGGAGTGATATTGTTTGACAAACCAGATGAGTGGGAAACCTACGAGACAATAGTTGCCGCTATATACAAAAGTCCTGAGCCTTCCGAACTTTCTGGCTTTATCGCCCAAGTATTCTATGAGGAAAAGAAAGCAGCAATAAGAAAGTTGATTTGATGGGCCGTCCTTGGATAGGCATAGCCATATTAAGAAAAATGAGTCTTTTGAGAGTGCCGGGTTCATGCTCGTCGAATATGAGCCCTATCAACGAACGTGGATGGCTTTAGGTGAAAAAAGAACCGAACTATTCACTACCCTACCTAATTTAGATTTGCCTGAAATATCTAACACATGACCACCACGCCAAATTGTGCGACTTATGAGTGAAATTCGAACATCAACTTCCGTTCTTCCTCTTGCAAACTCTTCAATTCCTTCCGATCAATGTGCATAAAAGCCCGAATTACATTTCCGGATTTTATACCCTAGCCTATCGGACTAATCTACTGTTCAGACGGTCGACAGAACCCTTATGCATATTTATCAAGAAATATTGTGACAAAAGTTTCTGATAGATGTAAAATCTGATTAGAATTATTATCAGTCCATCGTCGCTTTTACGCAACCATAGAGTTTTGCAAGTCAGAAAATTATGCGGTTTGAAATGTCTAAGTTAATTTGGCCAGAAGTCTGAAACAGAGGAAACTCACTCGATCAGTCAGATCATCCTTGAAATCAGGGCGCATGAATATGAACACTGCGCAAACATCTATAAGTTTTTGAGATTCTTCCAGCAGCAGATATTACTAAGCCCTATGGGGTCTCTTGGATCGTCTCTCTATTGGCCAAACTATTCTGCTTCCACACACCAATCTGTATAGGGCAGCGTCGTTTCCATGGTTTTAAAAAGACTGACAAAAATATCTTCCTGATTCAGAGATTCGCGATTCCCGAGGAGAATCAGCTTGTGCCGGGCCCTCGACATGGCGACGTTCAAACGTTTCTCATCGGCTAGATGTGAAGAAACGAGGCTGTCGCACATACCCAATGACACAAGAACCACATCGCTCTGGCTCCCCTGAAATCTATC
>CAILAO010000143.1 GCA_903832105.1 uncultured Pseudomonadota bacterium
CTATCTGAAAAAAGTGTCAGATATAAGTTAAGCTTCTCATCTTTTTGTAACCGTGTTGTTATGTAACGAGCCATTGTATTGAGGTCATCCATTAAATGAATTTTCCAGCCGCAATAAGTAACGGGAAGAACAGCGATGTAGTGGCCCTCAGTTTTGTGGGTCACCGCTACCCCGAAAATCTCGGGAAATTGCCCTTGATTATAGGTCAAGAATTTCAAAATAGGTTGGCTCTTATCAACAGCAAATTTGGCAGCCGCTTCATGTGTTGGTGCATTGACGTTCCACATTTTTATTACACAAACTGGCATGTTTTCCGCATATCTCTTTGACAGCTGGTTGATGTCGATATTGACTTTGTTGCCAGTTGCAGTCTCAAGATAGTTTATCATATAAGCGGCCGAATCAAGGCATGTATATCCTTGCTCTGACATTACAATTTGGATATCATTGTTTATGACTATTTCTTGCTGAACTTTGATATTTTTTAAGAAGACTTTGCAAGTGTACTGGTTGTTGACTGTACTCATGACAGCTAGTTTACCCGTTCAGTATTATGCTTTTCTAAGGTTTTATGTAATAGACAGCAAAAGCAAGCCTTTTTAAGCCCAAAAAGAGCTTATCTCCATCAACGGATGAATTAAACTGGCAGAAATAAATAAATCGCCTGAAAACTCAACCCCCTGACGAGAGTTCGAATCTCTCCCGGGCTAATTCTCACCCAGCAGGAATTCATACATTTTTTAGACTGTTTTCTGGAGGTGTTCTGCCTCTTGAGTTGCCTTTTTTCGGCTTTCCAAGTTTCCAAAAGAAAATAGTATGTTTCTTCTTAAACAACCCAACAGTCTAACTTAGCTTAACGAGTTCTCTTGTCTTGAGGAGTTTTTCTACGTCTAGTTTGCGGTATCTTTCACGGGCGTAGTTTACAATCTTCGAAGCTTCCTTGGCGTTTTTCCAGTCCTTTGTTTTAGCCCATTTGTGTGGTTCCAGCCTTTTGTAAGTCTCAAAAAATTCCTGAATCTCAATAAGCTGCTGCTTATGAATATCTTTTATGTCTTTAAGTCCTTCAAACCTAGCGTCGTTTACAAGTACCGATAATATTTTTGTGTCAACTCCCGCTTCATCTTCAATTACAAGTGCACCCACAATTCTGACTTTAACAATGGTTCCAACTTGCAAGTGTTCATAACTTATTACCATGATGTCCAAGGGATCTGAATCGTCAAACCAAGTCTGCGGTACAAAGCCGTATTCGACGGGAAAAACCACAGAAGAAGGAATTACTCTATCTAAAACAAAAGCTTCCCATCTAATGTCATATTCGTACTTGTCTCTTGAACCGCTTGCAACTTCAATAATCATATTCAGCAGTTCCGGCGGCTTATCGCCAGCAGGAATGTCTTTCCAAAAATTCATGGGCAATTCCACGCTAGTCCACAACGGATTCGCAGATTTTAAGTTTTCTCAAGGGTGACTGCGTCATCTTCCTTTGACAAGCGGTATGTTAAAATATGCGATTAGGCTTCAACATTTTGTTAGTTTGTTTTAATCGATGTTTTTGGTCGGTGTTTTTATGTCCTCAGAACTTAAAATGATGTTAAATAGGGTAGCTGAAGAAGATAAAGAACGTGAAGAAACAGATTTTGAGGAAGGGATAAACCGCTACAAATCTCTTCTACTCAAGTTGGCTAAGGATAAGACCTTGGATATACTTTATTCAGTTGAAGGGTCCAAACAGCAAAATTCTAACAAAGATAGAGACGATTTGGAAGTGCTCGAAAAAGCCCATTTGGTGAAAGGACAAACGAAATTCACGCACCGCAACGAGTACCGTAAATACGAGCTAACTACAGAAGGAACTGAATTGGCGGAAAAACTCTCAAAAGAAAACTGATATGTTCACTAACCTAATCTTTCCGTTTAATTCTTAATAGATTTTATATGCGGAATAAAACATGGTCCTGTTCTTTTTAATGATGACCTAATCTGTAATTCCTTAAAAGGACATACAAACCAATATCCACAAAGAACCATTATTACAATAATGGCGAGAGAATTTTCGCTAGGAACCACTTAA
>CAILAO010000144.1 GCA_903832105.1 uncultured Pseudomonadota bacterium
GACGAGATCTTGGTCAGTCATTTGCGGTCTCCCTAAATCACGATAGGGAGATTACAGCACACATCTTCGAAAAAGGTTACGCAGGCTTGCCGGAAGGACACGAGCTTTCTGTTTAAAGAACGCTAAAACGCCTGTCAATTTGTTTTCCCGCGCCGTATAGGCTAGGGAATCCTGCCTAAGCAAGTGTCTCATTCAAAATAGAGTAGTATTTTGTGGTTTTGGTACAAACGAAATTAATGAATTTTAGTGTTTAAACTTCCTACTCTTCTTGTTCGAGCAGGGGTGATTTTTTTTTTTGAATAACCCCAAAGGTCATAACCTGCGATTGTTTCGATATTGGCTGTCTGCGGCTTTTTCATAATCGCTCTACACTTTTAGATTCTATGCACATCTATGCACATCAGATTCGCTTGCGTTTCCAAATTGTCCAACGACCGGACCAGCTCGAAACTATATCCGTTGGTAACAAGAGTAGAAAGTTCTTTTAAATTCATGAGAAAAATACCAAAAATATTTTTTAATTTTTTACACGTTTCGCTCGATAACACGCGCAACCGGACCACCGCACCTGGTACTAATTCCTTTTATCACAAGATCACTTTTTTCTTTTGAAACAGAAATATTAGCCACACCAGTAACAGACGAACATTTAACACACCAAACGTTGTTAAGAATCTTGATTTTGACGTCGTATGGAATTTCTTCCAAAGTCATTTTGCCTGGTTTGTTACTTCCATCTCAAGACCCCCTATCGCCTTCATGTCAAAAAACTGATGGATTTAGGATCACAAGGTTACCTACTCCAGACATAGAAGATAACGTGTTACTATGTTCGCGACAATAGTTTCTATTAAGATCGAAGTTGGTTTTATGATATCGAGTATTTGCCATCATCCTTCGCCGTTTCGGTATCCGGTCTTTTCAAATTTCTGAGCAGTTTGCTCGTTAAAATGAGCCACTTTTCCGCCAAAATCAGCCCCAAAAAAATCATCGTTGGTGACATTTTTATTTTTGGCCTCGTGCCACCGATAGCGCAGATAGACTCGTTCGAAACGGCCAACATTCGACAAATCTCCAGTTTATTTTTGCACCCAAATCACAAGTCAAACTTGTTATTTGGGAATATATTCAAACTTTCCGAGCAGGTAAAACCATCCGCCAAACACCCGGCTGCCATCGAAAAAAACAAGCAGCCGGTTGAAATCCGGCTGCCGCGTGACCCATTCATGACCCACCCATCGGAAAATAGGGGTGGATATCGGCGGATAACGGAGGATCAAAATCGGCTTCAACTAATTGATAATTAACATAAATTACTGATATTAAAAAGAAATCTAAAAAGCCAAAATCGGGCTCATAACCGGCGGGTCCGGGGTTCAAGTCCCTGTGGGCCCATTTTCCTTGATACAGAACGAAATCCAGACCATCGCGTTGCAAGGGGGTTGTTATTACTGGCAAAATCACCAGTGTCACCCGATGACGCCATGCTCTCGGCAAGGTTAAAGCCGATGAGGTCTTCTCTTTCTCGGCTGTTGTAAATAAGTTTCACATCTTTTTCATTAACAATTGCCTTGTGCAAAACCTCCCTGATGGTCTCCCTTTGTTCGTGGGCAGGACGTTTTGTGACGTCTTTTTGAAAGATTCGGAAAAGCCGCATAACAGCA
>CAILAO010000145.1 GCA_903832105.1 uncultured Pseudomonadota bacterium
TTCCGAAAGAGATCACGTTGAAACCATAAGATTATGACGATGATTAAGTCTAAGTCTTCAACCTTAACCCAGTGTCATTCAGTACAGCCCTAGTTTTAGTCTTGGTATTATACTTACTTCGCAAAATTTATTCGTAGGATGGTTCGATTTTGTTGACCACGAGGACTTTTCTCGACGGAATTTCGACGCCTAAGAAAGTCTTGAACGTTCCAGTCACGATCACCGGTTTTCCCATGAGTGATTTTGCTAAGTCTATGAGGTCGTAAGTCACAAAGTCAACTTCATAACGTTCGCCGCCATGCATCAGTGCAAATCCCGTGGTTTCGCCGCCGATGGCAGCGTCTTCGCGTAAAATGCCTTCGATCATCAAGGAAGCTTGGTTGCTACTATCCCACGTTTGATTGTAAAGCACTTTGATTTCGCCGTTTCTTGTTTCTTCGACTTTAATCGTGTATTCGAGTGGCGCGAATGTCGGGCAAGACCAATTTCTGAGGTCGGTAATTAAAATTCTTCCTTCGCGATTTTCACCTGCATAAACGACAGTGCCGCAGGAGTCCATCGATTTTCGTGGTGTTAACTTGTAGCTTCTTGTATCGGGTTCTACATAAAGTTCGCAGAAACCGACGACTTGATTGCTAACAGTGGCCATAAGACCTTTAGAACTAATGCTATCTGTCGAGATATCCATTTTTACGCCAGTTTCGCATGTCGGCATTGAAGGATAAATCTTAGAAAGAAGAACAAAGTGTCCCGATGGATTTGATGCCGGTCTGGATGCCGAAGCAAGGTCTGAACTGTGATTGACGGATGTACCGCAAGCTGTTGTGATCATTCCTACGCCGATAATTGCCGCAAGTGCTTTTTTCATGATGTAATCTCCAGTAAATTAAAAGTTGTCGTTAAATAACTCCACTCACCGCGAACAAGTGCATTTCGCGTGCCGGATGTGCTTATAGCGCAAAGATTAGGAAAAGTGTTAGCCTTGGCCAGCCAGTTGAGAGAAGGTTAGACGACATTTTGTCTAGCCTTTGTTGACTTGACTAGCCAGTCAGGAATTAAGCGGCGAGGATTTTCATCATGACAAGCGCGCCCTTGATGCCGTTTAGAATAAACTGCACGGAAATGGCGGTTAAGATGATACCCATGATGCGGGTGAGAAGGCTAAGGCCTGTTTCGCCGAGGAAGCGATAGAGAATCGGGGCGGCCTTCAGGATAATGTAAGTTGCCACCATTACAAGAAAGATGGCCACAGTAAGTTCCACATGACGTAAAACACCTTGCGATTTCGATGATGCGAGAACAACGGTAGAAATTGCTCCCGGACCGGCTAAAAGCGGGGTAGCAAGTGGAAAGATCGAGATGTCTTCTCGCTCCTGGACTTCGATTTGCTTGATTCCTCGTCCTCTGGCGCGTTTAGCGTTAAGTTGGGCGATCCCGATCTGCAACAAAAGAATACCGCCGGCGATCTGAAAAGCTGGAATCGTAATCCCGAAGACGTCAAAGATAGCCATGCCCGAAACGCCAAAAGCACCAAGAATCGCGCATGCGATCAGGCTTGCCTTGAGTCGAATGGTGCGACGCTCTTCCCTCGAAAATCGATCCGTCAAAGCAAGATAGACCGGAATCACGGCGAAGGGATCGACGATGACAAAAACCGCGACAAACGAAGCGAGAATAAAAGAAAGCTCTTGAAGCATATGTCTCTGCTATAGCCTTACGCCGAGTCCTCCCCATAGCGTGAAGAATGTCTCGAAACCTTCTTCGGTGGCTAGGAGGATGTAGTTTTTAACTTCGATTCTAAAAATGAACTGCTTCGCAAAATGATATTTCTGCCCGACGCTGCCGCAGATCATAGGAGATATCTTTGAAATGGGATCAGGTCTTCCCGCTGTGCCATAGGCGTAATCTTCGTCAGGTGTTGCCCCCGGGTTGTTCGCGGGATTTTTAGAATCAAATATTCCACGTGCATACTTGTCGTTTTTAAGGATTTCTTGTTGTGGGTAATATGACGACATGACGACACCGCCGCCGAAGGAAAGATAAAGATCAAAATAACTTGTCGCAGCACGTCCAATGATCTGTTTTCCATAGATTGGGTTCCAGATAGCGTTTCCAGCGATTAGGTATTTTAATTCTCTGATTGGGACATAAGCGGGTCCATAGTTTCCATCAGATCCTGCTGCAAGATCTTCGTCCGGATTTCCCGTTGCGGCGCACTCGTTACCTATGATGGATTTAGGGTCGTTATAAAATGTTTCGATACACTGTCTCTCAATCTTATCCTTGTTGATGACTATCCCGAGATCGGCACTAAATCCCCATTCTTCGCTCATGAAGTAGGTCCCCGAAAGATGGGCGATGTAGCTATCAACATAAGATTGGTTTAGAACCTTTCCTCCATCCGCCGCGAGTTCAAACTTTTTCTTCTTTGGATAAAGCTTATTCATCACGACCTCGTTACCTTCGGTCGCTTTACGATAAGTCGCGGCTTCGAGGCGGTCCGCCAGAAAGATCTGACCCGTCGCCAGGAGTCCTAAACATACACCCACACACACGAGATAGTGCTGCAAAATTCGCTTGCTCACAGCGTTCGATCCTTTCCCCTGAAAATCATCAGAAAATCATCTTTATTTTTACGAGCTACTTGGCTAGTGCAAGAAACGTCTCTTCGATTTTCTTGACTCTTCCAATACAGCGCTCTTTTACGGATGGCAGATCTTTTTTCGTAAGACCCTGAGTCGATTCACGAACCGAAACATAGAATTTAATTTTCGGTTCGGTTCCTGAGGGTCTGACGCTGATCTTGGTTCCATCCTCTAAGATAAATTGTAGCACGTCTGAGCGTGGAAGGGCGAGATCATTGACTTTTTTTAGTTTATCTTCGACGGAAGAGCCAATCTGGTATTCTTGGCGAATTTGAAAATCTCGTAAATTTCTGACGGGAACTCGGTCGATAACGGTCGGCGGGTTTTGCCGAAGTTTCGTCATCATCCTTCTGATCGCCTCAGCTCCCTCTTTTCCGGGAAGGGTCAGATTATAGAGGGACTCCTGGTAAACACCATGGCGTAAAAACAGCTCATCTAGCAGTTGGGTCATTGTAAGTCCCTTGCTTTTATACCAAGCCATCATTTCGGCGGCGTAGCAGCAAGCAATGATGCCGTCTTTATCCCGGACAAACGAGTCGGCAAGAAAACCATAACTCTCTTCTCCACCGCAAATGTATTTGCGATAGGGCTTTTTCTTACCAGTCTCGTAGTCTTCGATCAGTTGGCAGATCCATTTAAATCCGGTCAATGTTTCATCGCACGAGACTCCGTAATATTTTGCGATGTCGCGCTGTAGATCCGTGGTGACAATGGTTTTTATGATGAGAGAACTCGCTGGAAGTCGTCCCAATTCCTTCATTGAAGAAAGGACGTATTCAATGAGCAAGGCTCCGATTTGGTTCCCGTTAGGAGTGAAGTAATTGTCGCCATCAGAACCTTCACGCGTGACGATGCCGATACGATCCGAGTCTGGGTCGGTCGCAAGTACGAGGTCGGCTTTTTCTTTCCTGGCAAGATCGAGTGCCATTTTAAGGGCGTTTGGGTCTTCGGGATTGGGATACTTTACAGTTGGGAAGTTCCCATCAGGGTTCTTTTGTTCGGGGACGACGATGACATTCTTGAAACCATAACGCCTCAAGGCTTCCGTGACAGGATAGAGTCCGCTGCCATGGAGCGGGGTGTAGACGATTTTAAGATCTCGTCCAGTTTTTCTCAGAGAAAGTGCCTCGACTTTTGCGAGGTAGGGTTCGTCGAGTTTTTGATCTACTTCCTCAATAAGTCCCTCTTTCAGGCCTTCAGCGTAATCTAAAGAAGAGATGTCTTCGTAACCACTGATCGATCCGTAGACTTTGATGATTTCGGTGTCGTGCGGTGGAACGACTTGGCCACCAGTCGTCCAGTAGACTTTGTAACCGTTATAATTAGGAGGATTGTGGCTCGCTGTGACGCAAATCCCAGCGTGGCACTCAAAGTGACGAACCATGAAGGAGAGCATAGGTACCGGTCTCATTTCCTTGACGATGAGAGCTTTGATTCCAGAACCAGCTAAGACTTCAGCTGTAGCATGAGCAAACTCTTTCGAAAAGTGTCTCGAATCGAATGAAATGGCAACCTTGATTTCCTTCTCCCCGGCATAAAAACGTTTGAGATAGGTGCTTAACGCAAAAGTAGCCTTTTTCACGTTATAAATGTTCATACGATTTGTGCCGGCGCCCAGGATTCCTCGAAGTCCTCCGGTCCCAAACTCAAGATCACAGTAAAACCTGTCAATAAGATCTTTTTCAGCATCAACTTGACCCGATTTTTTTAAAAGTTCGGATACCTCAGTACGGGTTACTTGATCGAAGACCTTTGCCGAGGCCCAATATTCGGCCTTTTCCGTGATAGATTTTTCAAGCGCCATGTCAATACCTCATCTCAAACCTTAAGTTTGTGGATAAAGAATACTTTGTGGATACATTAGATATAATAAAATACCAGCACCATTGAACATGTGCAGGTTGTTTTGAGCCTTGCCTGTGAGCGGGAAGGTTTCTTCGGCCTCGATGGTCGGCAGATTAACAAGTAGGTTGGGCACCATAAAACGGATCTTCGACTGATTCAAGGCTTCGGGATCCCCAACATAGGTAGTTGCAAATGTTGCGTGGCTACTGTTAATTTGTTCCAGCGCGGAATCAAAATGATCGTATGGGTAAATTGAAATGTCGGGGCAAAACAAAATATTGCCTTGATATGCGCTCATCTCATCCACTTCCTTTAAAAAGTGAACGCCTGGAGTCACAAAAAATCCACCCGAGGGTCCGTTGACGGCTTTACCCCAAAGTAAGGTCTCCTCAGCATCGCGATTAGCCATGGTCTGGAAACGAAGGAATTTTTCAACGGCTTTTTTCGAGTAAAGAGGTCCCATTGCTGGTGACAGGGGCGAAGTTGTCGGTTCATCTGTCGGTCCGATTGACAGGTTTGTAACCGTTTCGATGATGCGCTCATTAAACTCTTTCGCTTTTGATCGAGGGATAAAGACGCGACTTGTTGACGTGCAGAGTTGGCCTGCGGATTTAAAAGCACCTTTTGCGACGATCTGAATGGCTTGGTCGACATTTGCTGATTCATGAATGATTGCGGTATTCTTCCCTCCCGACTGAAGGACCATCTGTTGATAGAAACCGAAGGCGCGACTCTCGCTCCGAATCGTATGACAGTGCTCGGGAGAGCCAGCGAATAGAACAGCACCGACTTGCTTGTCAGAGAGGGCGTGTTTGAAGGAGTCAAAGTCACCAAAGACGATATTTAGTGCTCCATTGGGAAGACCAATCTTCTCAGCGAGCATGGCATACAGCATCGCGCTCAGAGTCGCATGGCCTGAACAGACGAGGACAAGAGGGCAGCCAGAAAAAACGGCTGAAGAAAAATAGAGGGCAAAACTTGTCATAGCCGAAGCAAAAGGCAGATAAGCTGCGAGTACCCCGATCGGTTTGAACTCAAGGCTGCGTGGAGTGGAGCATGCCTTTGCGGGTCCTCTCAATTGATCCATGATGATCTCACCTGAACTACTGATCCACTCCAAATATTGCAGGGCTTTATGAACGGCCTCTTCAGCTTCCCAAGCGGGTTTTCCAGCTTCGAGACGAAGTGTTAGAGTTGCAGCATGTTGAAAGTCCGTCAGGGCTTGCCTGAAGCGGCGAATAAGCTCTAAACGCTCCGGTAAAGTGATGTTGGCGTATGCATGTTTTGCTTTTGCTGCAACATTGACGGCATCCGCTACGACTTGCCTATCGCACCTAATTTCTATCAATGGCGTTCCCCGACTGGGATTATAGGATGTCTTAACCTGCTTTGTTTTCTGGGGAATCTTCCACTCACCCCCGATCATGTGCCCTTTCCAGATGAGGGGAAAACGTCTAGCTTCAAGATGGCTGGTGTATTCCGTTACGTCCATCGAATATTACTCCTTATAAATCGACCCCTTGGCATCAATTACTTTTATTTCTATCATACAAAAAGCACAAAAAAGTGGTTACCTCCGATCGATTTATGGATTATACAAAATCTAAGGTGCTAAATACAGCAACTAACGGAAAAAAGTGGGAGACACTCGTGCCTGATCAAGAACTCAAGCAAGACTCTTTACCTATTTGGCCAAATGATTGGTATGTCTTTTCTGGGGGATTAGTAAAAGGTCCAATGACTGCGGAGGATGCTTTTGGCGAAAAACCAACCTTTGAAGGCATGAAGCAGAAAGAGCATGGTGACTCGGAGGTTCTAGTTAGCCGCAAAGGCTTCAGTCAGTGGTATCCACGGCAAGATCTTGCTGCGCTTTATCAGTTAGGTGCGAGTCATGTTAAAAGTGTAACAAATGAGCTGCAAAAGCTTGAATCCATGCTGAGGCCTACCCCAAAAACTCCGGGGCCTGTGGTCACAACACCAGTTGTTCCGGTTGTGCCGGGCGCGTCAGCCACGATGCAGGCCACGACGTCCCCTGTCGTAGCCAAGGCAGTCTCTCCGATAAATGAACCTGTAAAGCCTTTGGTTCAAAGGAAACAAGTTTTACCCCAATATAAAGGGAGTGCGCAAAAGTTCACCCAAAAGCCAGGACAGAAAGGTGTAAAGACTTCTGAGGCACAGTTCCAAAAGACACAAGGAGTCAGGGGGCAAAAAACGTCCAAGAAATCAGCCCCTCCTGAAACCATAAGTACGACTAGAGCCATAGAAACAAAGAAACCGCGATCGTTAACGCAAGAATACTTTTCGTTAAAGGGCCGTTTTCGGCTAGGAAGGATAACAAATCCTTTTATCGCTCTGATGGAAGGGCTGCTCTCCTTTGGTGTTTATTGGTGGTTTTGGTTTTCAAGAACAATCAAGGAAGTTAATTGGCATATGACGGGACAATACGCTTCTAAAGACATGCCGAGGCTTTGGCTTGCAGCGATCCCATTTATGCATTTTTTCATGACTTATCGGTTAGCTGATGCCGTTCGAAAGGCTGAAGAGCAGAATCACTATCGAACTATTATGCCCTGGTTTGCGACGGTTCTCGCGGTTTTTCCGCCATTCACCATGTTTTATGTTCAGGGCACCTTAAATAGGCATTGGCGGCTGCATGTAAGACATGTCATGAAGCAGAAAATATCTTAGGGCGTGTACTCGATTAGCTCGAAACCATTCTAGTGCTTAGACTTAATCGTCGTCATCATCTTGCGGCCTAACCATGATCTCTTTCGGAGTACTTTAGCTTGGCCAACTGGCTTTGTCGTGAATTAGTTGAAGATCTTGGCGAGAAAGCTAAAGTTTCAGAGAAAAGATCACGTTTATGCCTTAAGAGTAAGCAGAAGTCGACGTCTACGATTCTAAATTGAGTACACGCCCTAAA
>CAILAO010000146.1 GCA_903832105.1 uncultured Pseudomonadota bacterium
GCTTCAATGTTCGAAGAAGTCATGCCATCTCCTGATGAAGAACCGATAGCCTTTCCATTCGAATACTTTCGGCATCGTCTGTTTTTTCCTTATCTCTTGATAGCAAAGATAATCACTCTAACACGCGCCGTCAAGACAACAACAGGGAAGAAACGGAGGATTTCTTCCCCAAATGTCGTAAGTGGGTGTTTCGGGAATGAACGTAACGATTTCCCGAAACAACGAAAAATATAGTTATCGTCTCCCAAAATATCTTTTAAATCTGAATGTGACTTATAGTCCGTTGACTTAAAGTCAACAAAGATTAAAATTCTGTACTATGAATATTAAAACAACTGTAGGCCAAAGAATAAAATTTTTGAGAAATCAAGCAGAGATTTCTCAGATGGAATTAGCCAATTTAGCGAATTTAGACCGAACCTACATCACGAGTGTTGAAAACGGCAAGAGGAATATATCCATCGTCAATATCGAGAAAGTAACCTCTGCTTTAAATATCACGATAAAGGAATTTTTTCGTGATGCTGCATTTGATAACAATCCAACAAGCCATTAATAATTTTAAGAAATTGATTGAAAATGCTATTCTGAAAGATGGTGTTTCAGGTAAAGAAGCCATGATTCGATCTTCTAAACCGATTATGAACATCCATGAAGCCGTCAAATCTGAATTAATTCACCATAAAATTCGTCAAGAAAGAATTTTTCCCCCTCTGGGAGAAACAACGCCTGAATTACGACTTGCGGGGTTTCTTAAAAAGAAAGCTCAAGATATTTGTATTATTCCTGAAAAAGAGAAAAAATATCATGAAACCTTAACTGATGGTTTGTTACAAGGCGCACAAGATAGTTTTGGTAAAACCTACACAGAGCAGACCTTATCAATTAACGTCAGAAGCCAAATTTCCAGTTTGGCGAAAAATTTTGATACGCTTTATGAAAGAACAATAGCAGAAGCTTATAATTTACATATACGATGCCCTGAAATGTGTTTAGGCGAAGTATATTTAATCGCTATTCCAGAGTATGATTCAGAATTAGTCAAGCAAAAGCAAATCGGATTTGTTACTCCCAAAAGTAGTATGGTTGAACAATATATAAAATCATTTCAAGCCATTAATGGAAGAATTGACACCAATAAAGAAAAATATAAATATGAAAAAATATGCCTCTTGATAGTAAATTTTAACCAAAGACTACCTAAAATTTATCATTGTGTCGAAGAATTGAAAAAAGATCAGATGTTACAGAGAGACTCTAAACTTAGCATCACTGCTTTAACATGGAAATCTTTTATTCCTTCTTTATTAAAGATATACGATTCAAGATTCAAGTAATCAGATGGATAGGTGATATTTTTTAATTAAAAAATCGTCAATTTCATCTTTTACCTCTAACCCTCTAAGAATCTCTAACTCCTCTCCGCAAAAATTCGGGATGGTAAATTTTTCAATAAAATTTTTTTGATAACAGAAATAGCCGCCTTCGATAGAAATGCTCGTTCTGGTAATATAATAATGCATGATATATGAATTGAGTATTTTTAGGATTATATCAACATTTTCAACATTTGATAAAAAATCTTGCGCATCCTCCCAAAACGAGGAGCTTACGTGTGATTTTTTGAAGAATACACCATATCCATTACAAAATAGGACATCTTTTTCGATTTTGATAAATCTTGGCAATTGACTGAATGTCGGGGTGAGAATTTTTATACCAGTTTTAGAAAGTCCTTGACTTCTTCCATAAGCATAAAATGGTGAGATGTTCTTCTTCCCTTTGTCCCTTTTCTGTAATTGATCTTTAACATATACAAAATAGGCATAACAGCGGGGAAACCGTTTTTGCATTTCAGCTTCAGCAATAATATACGCTTTTCCGTTCCTGATCTCATAAGGAAAGATAATTTTTCGATGATTTTCAAGATACTCATATTGATCTTTGAAGTCGGAGATTTTGTAAATGTTTCTTGTAATCGCTGCTTCTATTTCGAACGCGTGATGATCAACTATTTTATAATAAAAGGAATCATTTTTTTGATTCGAACTATCAATAAAATATAATTGATCTTTCAATGTCGCAATCCCAACGCAAATATCAAACAGATGTTTTAATGGAATCCCTATTTTTTCTATTTTTTTGATATTCTCTTGTTCGTCTGTCTTGAGGAGACGCCATTTTTTAGGTTGCAAATTGTCAATAGAATTCATATGGTTTCGAAGATGCATTAAAAATTTTTCAGGCGACAGATCTCCATTAATGCGATCATACAAAATAGATGAATTTTTATTTTTATTCAAGAAAGTAATAGCCGTATAGGTTTGAACCTCAAAAATTTTGATATGGTTGAAATCTACAATACGATAGATACTTTGTCGGCTCTGAAGATAGTGCCGTAAACTTTCTCCTGCCAAAGACGTAAAATAATTATTCGGCGTGATATAGGCTAATTTACCTGTTGATTTTAATAAATCATATCCTAACTCGAAAAAGGCAAAGTATAAGTTAAATGTTCCTTTTCCAATACTGTTCCAATTTTGACTCAGGTAGGCCCTGTTTTCATCAGATAAATCTTGAAACTTGACGTAAGGTGGGTTTCCTAAAACAATGTCAAATCGGTCGTGCTTACTTTTGCTAAAAAGCGTTGCCCAATCAGCTCGCAAACTGTCATGCGTAGTAATGTTAAAATCGGCGTCCTCCAAGATTTCATAATTTTCAAGAGCGGCGATGGTCAACAACAACTTCGCCCTTGTGACATTATAAGCTAAAATATCCACGCCGAAAATATGATCTCTCACAATATCTTTGATTTTTTTCTTGAATTTTTTCTGATAAAATCGAATAAGACCGACGAGAAAAGCCCCGGAGCCACAGCTTGGATCCAAAATTTGATCATGTTCCTCAGGAGATAA
>CAILAO010000147.1 GCA_903832105.1 uncultured Pseudomonadota bacterium
AGATACGACGAAGTGTGGCTGATCAAGTAAAAGTTTTCCGAAAGAGATCACGTTTAAGTCAATAAGATTATGACAATGATTAAGTCTAAGTCTTTCAAGGATTTCAGCCTTAATCCAGTTCCATTCAGTACACGCCCTAACTCTCTCAATTTTGTTTTTCCAATGTAGTGTTCCGAGATACAGGTAAGATCTCTTGTGGATCATTCCAAAGAAATTCAACGGAAACGGTCATGGGGCCACGGGAGCCGCATCTTCGATTGCCGGAAGCGTGAGCGGAAACGGGATTTATTCAACAACGCCATTGATTTGATTGTAAGTTCGGACTAAGAAGGACGCTCGATAACTCGCGTCCTGAAAACGGTTTCTGTATCATCCCGTCGACCTGGCCCTTTAAAACCGATTTTTCACCTAATCGATAGCTTAAAAGTTCTCCCGTGGCGACGACAATCTTCATGTTTTTCCCGATCTCTTTTAGCGTTCCGATACGCAGTTCTCGCACGAGATCTGATCCTGGTCTATCGGGCAACTTCAAATCAACAATGAGATGAGTGTAGGGCTTTTTGAGAAGCATTTCAAACCCGGTCTTAACATCGCCTACTACATCACACTGAAATCCAAGTGACTTAAGATGTAGGCTAACAAATTGCCGTGTAATCGGATCATCCTCCACCACCAAAGCAAGACCTCGTGAAACCTCTTTCTCGAAATGAGCATGATCTAGCTTCGGATGTTCCGTGGCGACCGTTTCTGACAAAGGAAGCGTCACTGTCACTGTCGTCCCCTCGTTAATCTTTGATGAAAACTCCACTTTGCCTCCCAAATCCCGCACACATTGCTGCACAATATTAAGTCCTAGCCCAGTTCCTTTACCTTTTCCTTTTGTCGTAAAAAATGGCTCTTGGATCCTTTCAAGATTTTCCTCTGAAATTCCTTTCCCATTATCCTCGACTGTTAAAATGAAAAGATTGTCTTCGTTACATGACGTAATTCTAACCCCGGGACTGGAAACGTTTTCAATTGCATCCACTGCATTTGATACGAGGTTTACTAAAATCTGTCTTATCTTGCCGGCCTGTCCTTTAACAGTCGCAGCTTGAGCCTCCAACTCTGTTTTGATAAGAATATGTTTTCGACTTAGTAACGTCGTCATCAGAAACATCGCTTCTTCGATCTCTTGATGAACATTCAAATCCTGACTCTCGGTCGGATCGCTATGGACAAAGCCGGTGACCCCTTTAGCGATGTCGACAAGATGGGTCGCCGCTTTATCGAGTCTCTCAATAAAAACCCAAGTCTGTTCCGTAGTATTACAACTCGCAATTTCATCTCTTAAGAGTCCACATAATGCTCTGATTGTTACCGCTGGACTAGCGATTTCATGGGCGACAGTCGATGAATGCATTCCCATAGAAGCGAGTTTTGTCGTTAATGACAACTCATGCTCGAGGAGCTTTTGCTTTGTGATATCGGTTGCAACTATCGAAACCCCAATAAGTTCACCTTCTGTGTTTTTTGTCGGAGCATAGGAGATCACGGCGTCGATTTCATCACCGCTCGCGGAAATCAACCTTGTTTCATGCTCGCTGACGGAATGACCCTTTTTCACTTCTTCGACGCACGTTTGATGCCATTTCTGCATCGCCTTTGGAAAGAGAATCTCACTCGTTTTTCCAAGAATCTTATCTTCACTAAGTCCTAATGTGTTTTCGGCGCCTTTATTCCAAACACATACTTTTCCCTCAATATCCTCACCAAAAAAAATGCTTTTTACACTATGAAAAAGATTTATCCTTTGGATATTTTTCTCACGCTCTCTGCTCAGCCATTCGCTGAGAAACGAGGTAAAAATACTTACGACTAACAAGATGAAGAAGCGAAGGATGACTCTATAAAGTTCGAATGTGTCTAGTGAGAAATATCGAAAATATGCGAAAATGCCTGCGATAGGGACCATTACAATGATGCCCCATCTCTTCCAAAAAAATGCTGCGAAAATAACAGGAATGTAAAAAATGTGCATTATGCTGTGATACACCCGAAAATCCGCTTCAAAAATCCAAAAAGAGGCTGCTCCAAAAATTAGGGGCACCGCGATACCCAACACCTGCAGTAGCCATTTTTTACCCGATAATCGCACGATATTCATCAATTCTCCGCAGAGTTTTTTTCGGACTTTTCCTGACTAAGACAGTAATAAATTCCAGTAACAAGTTGCTGAGGCGGCGTCAGTTTTGAAATAAATGAATCAAAGCCCGCGTTCAAACACTCCTCTTCTTTTTCCGTAGAAGGATAAGCCGTTAAAGCAATCAAGGGACGTTTCCAGCCGGCCTTTCGCAGCTCTTGAGCAGTTTTAACACCGTCCCAAATAGGCATCGAGACATCAAGACAAGCGACATCATAAGGCGTCTCTTGTTCTTCAGATTCAAGCGCACGCTTATAGGCGGAAGCTCCATCATTCACGCTGTCGACTTCAAATCCCCCAAGGGCGATCATACGCGAAAAAATAAATCGAAGATCTTCAGAGTCCTCTGCAAGAAGAAGCCTTCGCTTTATAGCCTCCTTTGGTAGAGTTTCAATTTCATTGCTCACGTTCTGCAAAGAAGAATTACTCGCACTCTTGTCATTCGACGAATACATCTTAATTCTCTTTTCTCTTCAGCTACTATTTCGACGCTTTTCAACGATTAACACACGTCTATAAGCAGCACTGCTGTCGGAACAGCCCTATACTTGACCGAATAACGCGTGTCTAGGCCATTTTGGCGCAATATCAAAAATGTTACCAGCATGCACACGCTTCATTGGCATCGATCATGCAAAGCCACATCCCGGGGATTTTCTTAAGAGATCTCAATTTAGATTTTTTGTTACAAAAAGGCTCATTTTATACATGACAGAATATCCAACTCTAAATTTTAAAAAGACTCTGCAAAAATCCAATGCATGGCTGGACGATCTAAAAGACAGCATGGGTTGGAGTGAAAGGCGACGTGCTTACATGGCCTTAAAAACAGTGCTTCACGTAATCCGCGACCAGCTAGAGGACGACGCCGCCATCGACTTTGCTGCTGACATGCCCCTTTTGATCCGAACTATTTACTTCGAAGGATGGAAGCAAGGCCCCCATAAGCTCCCCAAGGTTTCGTCTAAAGAGGAATTCCTCTGGCTTATTGAACGAGAGCTTGGCTGGGATAAGAGCGTCTCCGTGGAAGATCTAAGCAAGAATGTGTTCTACGTCTTTTCAAAACAAGCCTCGCCCACGGAAATTAAAAATATCTCGCATAGTTTGCCCGAGCATCTACGAAGTTTCTTAGTACACTAGGGCGTGTACTCAATGTCACTGGATTAACGTATACGTCCTCATAGACATAGA
>CAILAO010000148.1 GCA_903832105.1 uncultured Pseudomonadota bacterium
AGGTTAAATCAGCCGTCGAGTGCTGATGCGATCCGTTAGCCTTGCTGTTAAAGACGATCCAATCGGATGATGTCAGGTAACCATTGCTCACGCTAGTTGCCGGGACTGAGTTCGGAAGATTCGCGAGTTGAGATCCGTCGATGACGGGAAGCTTGCCTGAGCCGTCAAGTTGAACGAGCTGGTTTGCGCTTGTTCCCACGTTAAGTCTGGCCATCGGAATAGAACCGGACGCAACATTACTTGCGTTTAGATTTGTCAAGTTTGCCCCGCTCACTGCTGGCAAGGTCGCTGGAAATGCACTGTCTGGGATAGCGCCTGTAGTCAATTGTGCAGCGTTGAGGCTTGTTAAATTTGCTCCGCTGACGTTCGGAAGAGCTCCCAGACTATTCAGTTGTACAATTTTGTTTGCCGCCGTTCCCACGTCGACATTCAAAGTAAGAGATCCAGACGAACCACCCCCAGTAAGACCAGTCCCGGCGGTTACTCCTGTGATGGTTCCCACGCCGAGGGGATCGCCCCAAGAAAGGTTGCCACTGGCATCTGTGGTCAAATACTTACTTGCGGCAGGTAAAGCAGGAAGAACGTATGTGACGTCGGAAGACATGTTATCATTGGCTTTTAAGGTAGCAAAATAGTCTATCACGTCATTATTTTTTAGTTTGAGGTTGGTATTAACTGTGACGGCCGTAAAAATACCAGAATTTGGCGAGGTGGAACCGATAACGCCTGGGGCCGCCCACTTGACATTCGGATTTGGAAAAGAGCCGGATAGATCTCCGCCAGCAGATCCGCTGGGGGGTCTTGAGTCGGTAAGTCTCGAGTCATCACCTGCTGCAAGCGTGTTTGCGCCGGTTCCGATCGGCAACATGGTGTATGGAATCGATCCGGAGGTCAAATCAGCCGTCGAGTGCTGATGCGATCCGTTAGCCTTGCTGTTAAAGACGATCCAATCGGATGATGTCAGGTAACCATTGCTCACGCTAGTTGCCGGGACTGAGTTCGGAAGATTCGTGAGTTGAGATCCGTCGATGGCGGGAAGCTTGCCAGAGCTGTCAAGTTGAACGAGCTGGTTTGCGCTTGTTCCCACGTTAAGTCTGGCCATCGAAACCGCACCTGAAATGAGATTACTTGCATTAAGGTTCGTTAAAGCAGAACCATCAATAGACGGAAGTTTATTACCCGTAGCGACTTGGAGGATTTTGCCCGTCGTGGTTCCCACGTCCACGCTCAGCGTGACATCGCCACTCGTAGCCCCACCGATTAATCCGGTTCCAGCCGCAACAGCGGTGATATCGCCGGCACCTTCGGGCGTTCCCCAAGACAAAACTCCTGCTGCATTTGTCGTGAGATATTTTCCAGCATCAACCCAAGCAGGTAAGGTAAATTCCAGACCATCTGAAGATGCTTCCGATGGTTTTAATTTTACGTTCGCGTTTCCAGTGGTTTTAAGTTTGAGTTCGGATAGTTTGCCCACCGTTAAATTGCCGACATTATCGTAGACGACCGAAGAACTATCTATGGGAACTTTTAGCGCGTATGGGACTGCCGAATATTTTTGCCTTTGACCAACTAAGTTGTGAGTAACATCAGTGACCTGAATATAAACATCATCACTTCCGTTAAAGATCGTATGCATATCTTGCGGCTCAAGAGTCATATCCACTTCAAAGATGCCCTTATTCAACGCAATCTGCTGGAAGTCAAAGGCTCTTCCCACAAGTGGGCTACCACCTTCAGCGCTCCGATAAAACGAAACAGAAAGATCCACGGGTCCAGGCATTGGCTTTCCATCCGTGCCAACAAAGCGACCCGTATAGGTCAGCTGAAGCGGGGATGCCACGGCCATGAATGAAAAAAACATCATAGCCAAAGCCAATAGGTTTGTGGTGATTCGTGCGTAGTTTTTTGGTGAATTCATGTCATAACCTCTCGCGTTATTCTCCCGCACTTGGTTCGTATAAAATGCCAAGCGGACCCTGATTTAGTTGAACGACCTCACCATTAGCGCCCGTAAAAGCAGTCACAAAACCTTTCAGAGCTGAACCGTGCCCCTGAAATCCCCCGTCGCTTGAAAAGGCCGAATTCGTGACAAAAGACGAAGTGAGCGGCATCATGATCTCGAAATCTTCAATGGATACGACTATTTTACCGGTACTATGGCTACTTGATTGATCGCTTTTAAATTGGAGCGTATTGGTTCCGGGATCAAATTTCTCTAGGAAAGCAACATCACCGGGAAGCATCGTCAATTTGAAGCTGCCATCACCTAGCAAGACCAAGTCGTATCCAGGACCGTTGGAAGGGTCAGTACTAATGTCTAAAATAGTAGTATTGTGGTCCTCAGCTTTTACGGCGATGGATGAAGAGTTCTCAGGTAATGTCAACACAAGAGTCAGTTCAGAAGTCCATTGTGCCTGTGTTTTCATGCCGTTTGCCTTGGTTATTGCAGCAGCTGTACTAGGAGTTTTGCCACCCCCGCTGCCCCCCCCCGGCAAAGGATCGCTAACAGCCTGATCACCTGCGGGATTTTCATCGTCGCCACCGCTACCCTTAGAACAGTTTGAGAGGAGAATGGTTAAAGAGAATAAAAAAAATAGGGAAAGGCCCAGAAATGTCCCCTTCGAGACCACAGATTTTTGTTTTAATTTTGAGACATTAAAGACCGTCATGCGTTGATTTTTCTCCTCCCTCTATTTTACATCATTCTATCGACGTATTGTACCTGAAACTTTAGGCTACGTTTCCTTCTACCATTTTCCGTGTATTATTTGGGAGTTACAAGATGTCCATCGATAGCATTTTTCAAAAGAAAACATAGAACCTAATAAAAACGAGGTCGTTTCTCAAACTAGCTTAACCCGTTGTAATAATTGATGTTAAAATATGATTGTATATCAATACACCGGAAAGCTACGCGTTTTTGGTTATTTGCACTTTATGAAGCTGCTCTCTCCTTTTATTTTGCGCTACCAAAGAAATTTCCATGGGATTTCGAGGCCTCGCTAAAATACCCCGACAAAAGGTGGCGGGACAGTCATACCTCGTTGCCTCACGCAGCACTCCATCCACAGTGGAGCTTCCCACATCGATTGGGCCTTATTTTCTCGATATAAAACGAACTTTTCTGACGATTTTACTTGACAGATAAATTTCATGCATTTTCTAAAACGACAGGTCAAGCCTCTCCCGCAGTCTTTTTAGGCTTTATCGCTTCGATATAGAAAGCCTATTGCAACTATTTTTGTCTCATGTGGGGTCAAAAGAGTCGCTTCGAAATCGGCCAACAGGATCGATCGTGCGAGGTCTCAAAAAACAAGGACTTCGATCAGTCTATTTCAAAAACTCTCTACACTTTCAACGGAGGCTATCCTTCAAAACACAAAACGTTTGAGAGCTGACGACGCCAGATGCACTGCCGCTTTGATCGCGTACCTTGCTGAGATCATCGCAAGGAAATCCTACCTTGCCGAAGGGTTTAGCGGGATATTCGACTTTTGTATGAGGTATCTTGGCTTTTCGGAGGGTGAAGCCGCC
>CAILAO010000149.1 GCA_903832105.1 uncultured Pseudomonadota bacterium
AAAAAATATCCGAAATCCAATCGAAAAGTGACGATTGAAGTAACGCCTTTCGGTCTCAAATCTAATGACAAACTCTTAGAGAAAGGGCGTTCGACTTTTATCAGCCCTCATGGGTTGGAATTTCAGGGTACAAAAGAATATATCGAGGGAACTCTCCTAAAAATTCAAGTCGCCATCCCGGACTACTGGAATAGAAAGGAGAAGTTTGTAGAATACAGCCGCATCGATAATCCCGAGCGTTTTAGAATCCTGGCCAAAGTCGTAAAAACGGAAAATGTAGGAAAGCGTGGTAAAAAGAAACTTGTTTTAGCCCAAACAGTAAATATTGATGAGATCGACGAGCAAGTCCTTAAAACCTTTCTTCAGAATGGATGAAACGCATATGGTTACTTTTCTTCTCGCTGCTTTAGTACTCCTCGACATCGGCCTTCTCATGGCAATTTTAGCCCTGAGAAAACGCCAAATAGTCCAGATTGGCATGATTGAAGATCTGACTGAAGAGCGTCGCATCCTCACAGATCTCAGGAACTCAATACAAGACGAGTTGGAGGTCGCTGGTATAAAAACAAGGGAAACACTCGAAAAGGTCACCCATATTGCTACCGAAGCTGAGCAGGAAGTAAAAATGGGAAGCGAAACTTTGGCAAAAGAGATGGAAAAAGTCGTGAGCCAGCTTTCTGAACGTTTTGACGGGCCGTTAATGGATTTGTCAAAGAAGCAAACCGCTATCGAAATGCTTATTAAACGGATTGAACAAGAAAAGGTGCTTCTTCATAAACTAGTTACCCGGGGCGAAAAAATCTGCAAATTTTTTGATAAACGCGTTCCTTATGAGGAAGTCCTCCAGGAAATCGAAGATAAAAAGTACACTGATGCACGTCACCTACTTACAAAGGGCATGTCTCCAGAAACCGTTGCACACGAGCTTGGCTTGTCCGAGTCTGAAGTTCGCTTGGTGGCGGGTCTTGCCGTTCGTTAATGCAATCTCTTTTTTCTTTTCATTAGACTTTTACGGCATTCGAGTCTGATCAAAAAATTTTCCGATCACATACGGGTCTGCAAATAGGATTTCTCCTAAAGAAACCTTTTTGTCTTGAATGGCAATAACAGGCATTTCATTTTTATAAATATATTCAGCGTTGCTCAAAAAGCTAAGGCTGTCGTTGAAGTCCCGTTCCAGTTGCTCTCGATTAAAGGTGGTGTTAACAGGCATATAGGTAGATGCCCAAACACCGGATAGCTTAAGGGAAGCATCGGGACCTAATCTCATGAAAAGCGTTTTTTCGTTTATAAACGGATAAAGAATAACGTCGAGATTTTGAGTTAGAATAAAGTAGTCCTTCCACTCGCCTTTTGTAAACACCATAAATTTCATTTTTAGGTTTTTTATTGAGGTTTTGAGGCCATCCTTTTGCCCATTGAAATTCACAGTTGGAGCCTCTTGAAGTTGAATAAAAGTTCGAATTTTCTCATTTTCCAATTGAATCAGATTCAGATCCGGCAAATAAGGCGATAGCGATTCTCGGGTAAATCCATCCCCTAGAAATGGTGCATTGTCAGCGTTGAGTTCCATAAATTTGGAGCTGTTCTTAAAGAGAATGTTTAGCAGTTCGCTGACGAATACTGGTTTAATACCAGCCTCACCTAATAAAATGGTTAACGGAAGACTCTGATTATTTGCATTAAACTTAGAACTATTAAGAGGCAGTTCCTTGACATTTAGTGTTGCAACAAATTCCATACCAGTCGGACCTATCTTTATAGCAGTCGGAGTAGCGACGATTCCCACTTGGACATCTTTGATAAGGGAGTGATCTTGAATTTTGTACTTAAGATCTTCTTTAAGTCCTTTGTTGATAGTTTGCTCGACCTGAGGAAGCATCTCTGAAATTTTTTCAGTAATCATGCTCTGCATTGTCTCTCTGGCGTTCCAAAAGACATTTTCCACAATATTTCGAATAATGGGGTTTGGGAAAAGCGGCCCGCGACACTGAGCAGGCCCATAAACGGCATAATTATCCGGCTGTATCTCAAAATTCGTATTGAGTTGATTTAAGCGAACGCTATTTTCATCGTCCAAACTGACACCAATCCAGGTGTCAAGAGGCTGAACGTAGTTATACCCAATAAAAAACTGTGAGTCATAGCAGGTCACGGGAATGGCAGCATATGCCGTAAACTGATTGATGTACACGCTAATGTCTGATAGGCCGACATGTAACTTCAGATGGTTTTCACCAGGTTCAATCTCAAGATATCGAAACCCGGCCCTATAGAAAATCCCGTATATTTCTACATTATAGCCATCAACAACAGTGTACTGATCTGGCAATTGCATCCAATCAATATCACGCAAAAAATTCTTCTTGGCATATTTTGCAATTTCAACAAATCCTTCTTTTGTTACTTTTGCGCCAAAGGCATCTTCCACCGTTTTACTCGAAGATGGGGTTCCAGCTAGTAAAAAAAATGCAATACTTGCACATAGAATAGCTCGCATGAAAAACTCCTCCTGTGAAAATGAGATCTCAAACAGTCTGAGAGCAGCATTTTTATATCTTACAGTATTTCACGGCTTCTCTTTACTCTATTAGAGATAATTTCAAAACAAGAAGTCCTAACAAGACTAGAATATTGGGTTTTTAGCGCGCGAGGTTTTTTCTTACATGTATTTTTCAGACTAAAGCTGCTATGTTCCATGCTATAAGTGGAGGATTTATGGAAAAAGAACAGGACAAAGTTAAAGATTTTTTTGATCAAAGAGCAGAAGTTTGGGATTCCAAGCAAAACGATCAAACGTTTGCTACCATCAAATTGATTTTAGACCGAGCTGAAGTCCAGTCAACTGACACTCTTTTAGATGTTGGCTGTGGCACTGGAGTTTTAATTCCTTTCTTTCAAAAAAAGGGGGTTCGGCAAATCTTCGCTGTCGATTTTTCTCGCGAGATGGTTCGGTTATGTAAAGAAAAGTTTCCAACATGCCGCGTTATCGAAGCCGACTATGAAAAACCTCTTTTTAAACCCGAAACCTTTTCAAAAATTTTTGTTTTCAATTGTTTTCCTCACTTTCGACATCCCTACGACATTTTTGAGCGATCTTTTTCTTATTTAAAAACAGGGGGTCTTTTTGTGATCGCCCACTCGATGTCACGCGAGGACATCAATATACACCATAAGCTTGCTGGGCAGGTTGTTGAGAACGATATATTGATGCCTGACCTCCGCTTTCAAGACTATTTCAAGAGAGCGGGATTTAAAGACGTTATTGTTGAAAATTCTCATTATTTCTATGCGTCTGGCGCAAAATATTAGAGATAGTTTTTTTTCTGTAGACAAGTCCGAAAAGGTACGGTAGTGAGTTGAATCGCTGCGACGTTTTCAGTTGGGGCTGAGCGGAAAATTTTGAATCTCCTGTGTCTCGAAGCGTCGCGCA